>JADFHG010000183.1 GCA_022567365.1 Planctomycetota bacterium
GGGCTGCGCACGCATGAGCGACGATCGATCGCCAGATGGTTCGTGCAGCGCGGTCCAAGGCGTGATAAAGTCTACCAAGACCGTGCCTTTGGGTCTGGCGGGTCCGATAGGTGTTGAACGGCCAGTGAGGTATCATGTTTCCCGGTGGCGCATACGCTCAGGGATCCGCGCTCCGCAGGTTCCCGGGAGAACTGCCAGACGGAATTTGGATCGAAACGAGATTTTGTCGCTAACGGAACCCTACGACCTGTGTCCAACCAGACGAAAATGAGTGTTTCTCGCAGCGATGCGCCAAACGCCGAGGCGGAATTGGTGCGTCGAGCTCAGGACGGGTGTTCGACGTCGTTCGGCGAGCTCGTTCGATCGTATCAGCGGCGAGCCGTTTCGGTTGGCTACCGGCTCCTCGGGAACACGGATGATGCTTGCGACGTCGCTCAGGAGGCCTTCGTTCGCGCGTACCGCAACTTGCAGCAGCTTGATGATCCGTGCCGCTTCGGGGCGTGGTTCCTCCGGACGGTCACGAACCTCGCGTTGAACTATCGGAGGTCGCGAAGCGGCCGGGCGGCGGCGTCGTTGGAGAAACCGTCTGATACGCTGGGCGAGTGGCGGAATCCGACCACGGGGCGGACGCTCGTGCGGCTGCCCGAGGATGACGAAAACGGACCTCTCCCGGCGGAGATGCAATCCGCCGTGAGCGACGCCATCGCCACGCTGCCGGACAAGCAGCGTCTCGCGCTGATCCTCTTCAGTATCGAAGGGATGCGGCAAAAAGAGGTCGCGGAGATACTCGAATGCAGCGTCGAGTTGGTCAAGTGGAACGTGTTTCAGGCCCGACAGAAGCTGAAGATGTTGCTCGAGGAGTTTCTTTAGCGGTCCGTTGAAAAACCGCGGCCCGTCGAAGAATCGTGGTCCGTTGAAAAATCGCGGTCTGTTGAAAAAGTAGCGGCCGCCCCCTGTGGCGGCCGTGGAACATCCAAGAACGTGGGTCAACGACACCGCCGTCGGGTTTTTCAACAGGCTGCTAGGATCGCCTGTTTCGGTATTTCGAAACCGAACAACCGCCTTGTGTGTGCCGGGCGGTTCTGCCGAAAGGGAGTCGTGGACACCGAATGAACGCTTTATGAGTGAATCACCGCAAAACCCAATTGACCCCGCCTCCCTGCTGAGCAGAAGCCTGGACCAGCCGCTCCCTACGAACGATCAGGGTCGTTTGCGCGACGCGCTCTCGCGGTCCGAATCGCTTTGCGAACTTCGCGATCATCTGGTTCGCGTACACGTGCTCGTGCGCGCCTTCGGCTGTGAAACCATCGAGGGCGAGTGGAAACGGTTCCTTGCGTCGCTCGAGGGGCGGATTGCGGACGCTACCGTACTGGCAAGAAGCGAGGACGAGGCCCTTCGCACTGCGGCCGCGCTTGTCGACAAGTGGTCCCGGAATCTGACCGACGTGGAGTTTCACCGATTCACCGACTCGGTGCTCGCAGGAATCGCGGACGTCTCGCAGGCCGGCGATGAGGTCATGACCGCTTTGCAAAGCCTTCTCGCGCGATGGCGCCCACTCCCGTCCGATCTCGATTTCGATCGACTTTTCGAGTCTGTTTTCATGCAGATTACGTCGGAACAAGGCCGGGGCTCGGGCACAGGTGAGTCGCGCGAGATCGACCGGCTGCTCGCGCGGTGGGCCGTGCGTTACCCGGCAGTCGATTTCGATCGGTTTCCCGAGCGAGTCGGCGTCCTCATTCAGCCCTTCGACTATCCGACTCGAAACTGGACGAGGGTCTTCCTTTTGGACCGAAACCTCGCGTGCAGTTGCGGGTGCGGCCGACTTCGCGGCTACGGTCCGATCCTCGTCGCGGCCTGATTCGCGGGACACATCCGCAGCGCTCTTGGCGACCCGTTGAAAAACATGTGGGAGGGGCTTGGCACCGGTACAACCCGCTTGCCGACCAGCCCGGCACGTGTTTGCACATGTCACGGGCCGCCACCGGCCAGCCGGCTTGCCGGCGAAACGCCGCTCCACGGCGCAGTTTTCGCAGGACGCGCGATCGACCAAGCGAATGCGCCCCGTCACATATTTCGACACAACCACACAAGCCATCGGGGTCGCCGTCATTGCATGCGTGCATGCGCGCGACTATAGTCACCGCCATCGGATGGTCCTCGGACCGCGTGCAGCGCGGGTGATTTGGGACGGCGATCACCCGAGTGTCCGAACGTGACGGATCGCCGCGTCGCGCTGCGAACAGTAAATCGAGACACTTCCGCGGCATCATGGAGATCAGGACGCGATGATCGTCGGCGTACCAAAAGAGATCAAGACGCACGAATACCGGGTGAGCATGACGCCGGTCGGCGTCGACGAGCTTGTGCGCCGAGGGCATACGGTGCTTGTCGAGTCCGACGCGGGGATCGGGTCGGGGATACCCAACGAGGCCTACGAAAGCGTCGGCGGGCGGATTCTGGATTCACCGCGCGAGGTCTATACCAAGGCCGACATGATCGTCAAGGTCAAGGAGCCGCTCGCCGCGGAGTGGCCGATGATGCACGAAGGCCAGGTGATGTTCACCTACTTCCACCTGGCCGCGGACCGTGACCTCACCATCGGGATGCTCGAGACGGGCATCGTCGCCATCGCCTACGAAACCATCACGGATCGGCAAGGGCGCCTTCCGCTGCTTACGCCCATGAGCGAAGTCGCCGGGAAGATGAGCATTCAGGAGGGCGCCAAGTACCTCGAAAGACCCATGATGGGTAGGGGGATCCTGCTCGGCGGTGTGCCCGGTGTGGAACCGGCGGAGGTGCTCATCATCGGCGGCGGTGTGGTCGGCTCGAACGCGGCGAAAGTGGCGGCCGGCCTCGGGGCGACCGTTACGATCATGGACGTCGATATCGATCGCCTCCGGTATCTGGACGACGTCATGCAGCCCAACGTGCATACGATCTTCAGCGATCGGCTGGCCATTCGCGAGCACATCGCTCGAGCCGACCTGGTCATCGGCGCGGTGCTGATCCCCGGCGCCCGCTGCCCCGTGCTCGTGCCGCGCGAGATGCTCGCCACGATGAAACCGGGAGCCGTGATCGTCGACGTCGGAGTCGATCAAGGCGGTTGCTGCGAGACGATCCACCCGACCACGCATGACGAACCCACGTACATCGTCGACAACATCGTTCACTATGGGGTCGCGAACATGCCCGGTGCCGTCGGTCGGACGTCGACGCTGTCGCTTACTAACGCGACGTTACCCTATGCGTTGAAGCTCGCGGATCTCGGCTACGTCGAGGCTTGCAGGTCCGACCCCGGACTCGCGCTCGGCATCAACACCGAGAACGGCAAGCTCACCAACCAGCCCGTGGCGAGTACATTCGGCATGGAGTATCAATCGTCGTCGGCCGCATGACTCGACAGCGACGATTGCAAGTTGCGACTCGCTTTCGACGGTCGACAGGATGCATACTCTCACGCCTGACGCCCCCATGCGGTAGGTTACGAAAGAGGTGTAATCGATGTTGAAGAACGCGCTCATTGCGATTCTGGCGCTTTGCACGATAGCCGGCGGCTACTATCTATTCATCAACACGGTGCGGATCGCCGCGCCCGGCGCCCGCGGCACGACGGCCAAGGTCCACCGCGGAGATCTTACGTTGCCGATCACCGCCACGGGATCGATCAGACCGTCGCGTCGCGTCGAGATCAAAGCCGAAGCCAGCGGCGAGGTCATCGAAATCGGCAAGTACGCCGGAGACCGCGTGCGCAAGGGCGACTTGCTCATCCTGCTCAATCCCGTGGACGAGGAGCACAACGTCAGCCGGGCGAATCACGAGGTCGCGATCGGAGAGGCCCAGCTCGCGGATCTCAAGCTCGCCCTCGAGCAAGCGGAGACGGCCGACCTGAATAGTGCAAAGGCGAAGATCCTTCAGTTGGAGCCAGGCATCGCACTCGCCAAGTTCAGATACGAGAAGATCCTCGGGCTAGAGGACCATCAGAGGAACGAAGAAGAAGTTCTGCAGCGGCGCACGACGCTGGCAAGCCAGGAGGCACAGCTCGATGCCGCCAAGGCGGGCCTGAAGCGGGCCGAACTAGCCGTTCCCCGTGCGCGCCAGGCCATCAAACAGACCGAAGCCCGGGTCGCCGCGAGCAAGGACACGCTGGAGGACGCAAAAAAGCGACTGGCCAAAACGAGAATCGTCTCACCGATCGACGGCATTGTCGGCGACCTCAGGGTCCAAATCGGCGAGGTGATCCAAGGGGGCAAGAGCACAATCACAGGCGGAACCGTGCTCGCCGTGATCCAGGACATCGATCGCATTTTGGTCCGCGCCGAAGTGGACGAGGCCGACATCGCCGGCGTGCTCGACATCGCACCGCCGTGGGCGAAACCCGGCAACGACGGATCGACACCGATGCCGGTGGACGTCTACGCCGCGGCGGCGACGATGGACCGCCTTCCCGAAATCGGCGTCGAGGCCTTTCGGGAAGAGACGTTTCAGGGGGTCATCGAGCGGATCCACCCCGAGCCTCGCACGATCAGCAACGTCGTCACCTTTGTGGTGGACGTCGTCATCACGAGTGACAATCGCGCGAAGCTGCTCGCGGGTATGCGGGCGGACGTCGAGTTTACGGCCCAACACGTCTCCGGTGTCATCCTCTGTCCCAATGAGGCGATTCGTGAAGGCCCAACCGGCAAGCTCGGTGTGTACGTTCCCGAGAAAGACGCGGTGAGCGGGGTGGTGCGCGCGAAGTTTGTCGCTTGCCGGTTCGGGCTGGACAACGGCGCATACTCGGAGGTTCGCGAGGGCTTGTCCGAGGGCGACGTCGTTTTCACCAAGGTTCCGGCCAAGCTCCAAGACGACGAACGCGACAAGCGATAGCAACGGGTTCAACGATACGGCGACGAATGATCGAGGGCGAACAACTGCGAAAGGAATACAACATGGGCGACACCGTCGTCCATGCGCTCGACGGGGTCGATCTGCGCATCGCAGAAGGCGAGTTTGTCAGCATCGTCGGTGCGTCCGGAAGCGGCAAGAGCACTTTGATGCATATCCTCGGTTGCCTCGACCGACCCACCTCCGGCGAACTCTTGATTCAGGGGCAGCCGGTCAGCTCGATGAACGATCGCCGGCTCGCCGCCATCCGCAATCGCTACATCGGGTTCGTGTTTCAGACGTTCAATCTCATCAACCGGACGTCGGCCCTCGACAACGTCGCCCTTCCGCTCGTATACACCCGCAAGCCGTTTTCCAAACGCGACGCACGCCGCGCGCTCGAACGCGTCGGCCTCGCCGATCGGGCGCGTCATACACCGAGCGAACTCTCCGGCGGGGAGTGCCAGCGCGTCGCCATCGCGCGGGCCATCGTCAACCATCCGAAGCTCATTCTCGCCGACGAACCGACGGGAAATCTCGACACCGGCACGAGCGCCCAGATCATGGAGATTTTCCACGATCTGCACGCCAACGGATTGACCATTGTCATCGTCACGCACGAAACCGAGATCGCCGTGCAGGCGCAACGCATGATCCAGATGTGCGATGGACGGGTGATCGACGACTCGCACGTGGATGAGGCACGTCGGAGGGAAGTCGTAGCCCTGGTCGAGTCGACTCGGCGCAGGATGTTTCGTACGAGGTCGGCAAGCTGATCGCAGACCGGGAGGTCGGATGTTTCTTTTTCGCATCATTGCCATGGCGTTTGGCGGGCTCTGGACGAACCTGTTTCGTTCGTTGCTCGCGACGCTGGGCGTGATCATCGGCGTCGGCGCCGTGATTGCGGCCGTTTCCATCCTGCAGGGTGCCGAGCGCGAAATCCTCGAACGCTTCGAGTCGCTCGGCGCCGACCAGCTCATCGTGCTCAACGGCTCGAGCCGTCGGCAAGGGCGGTCCGTTACAATCAGCTCGCTGAAGCTCTCGGACGCCGACGCCATCGAACGCGACAACCCCAAGCTGGTGGCCGCGACCGCGCCGCAAGTGCAGGCCGGTTCCCAGGTCAAATACTATCAAAGGAACGTCTACGCTCCGGTCCTCGGAACCTCCCCCGCATATGCTGCGATCAACAGCTATGACGTCGCGGACGGCAGGTTTCTCACGCGCGAGGACGTCCGCGGCAACGCGATGGTCTGCATCCTCGGCTACAAAGTAGCCGGCGACCTCTTCGGTGTGCGGTCGGCGGTGGGTATGAAGGTCAAGATCGCCGGCAAGAGTTTCGACGTCATCGGCGTGATGGTGGAACGGGGCACACTGGGCTTCATCGAGGTCGACAAACAGGTGATCATCCCGATCACCACGGCCATGGGTCGTATGTACGGCAGGCGCAAGCTCACGTCGCTGATCGTGCAGAGCACCGATCCGACCAAGCTGGTCGAATGCATCGAGAGCGTCAAGAAGACGCTTCGCTCGGAACATCGGATTCGCGCCGGCAAACCGGACGACTTCATCATCTTTACGCAGGAGCAGATCAAGGAGAACTTCGCCCAAGTGGCCGTCATCTTCGCCGTCGTGCTCTACAGTATCGCGGGGATTTCCATGGTCGTGGGCGGCATCGGCATCATGAACATCATGATGGTCGCCGTCACCGAACGGACGCGAGAGATCGGCGTGCGTATGGCCGTCGGAGCGAGGCGATCCGACATTCTCATCCAATTCCTTTTCGAAGCCGGCATCATCAGCCTCTTCGGCGGCGGGCTCGGCGTCCTTTGGGGATTGGCCGTCTCCAACCTGCTCGATACCGTCGTCGACATCTTGACGACCTATACACCACCCATCGCCATCGTGTTCGCGTTGGTGATGGCGATGGTGGTCGGGTTGCTGAGCGGGGTCTACCCGGCCATGAAAGCAGCGAGACTCGATCCGGTGGAAGCGCTGAGGTTTGAATAATCGTCGCCCGCGTGCTCGTCGAGGAACCCCTGCGACGTGATAAACCATTGCAGCATGCGTCGTGAACGCAATCAGATGCGTCGATGGTGCCGACCCACAGTCAAGACGATCAGATCCCGGAAATCAAGGCAATCAGAGCCCGGAGCGCGAGCGACGGGTTTGTGTTCAGTGTTCGCAAGTGTGTGCAATGCCTGCATGATCAGTGTCGCGAAACACGGGTGACGGACTTGCCGGTCGATCCCGAAGGCACCCCGCGCTTACGCTTGGGGCTCTGATCGTTTGCACTCATTGGGTTGCGTCCTCGACGATGCGACCGCCTGGGGCTGTTCAATCAATCGGGTCGGGCTGCGAAACGACGATGGTCCTGTGCTTCTCTTTGCCCCAGGTGATCTGTCCGG
>JADFHG010000184.1 GCA_022567365.1 Planctomycetota bacterium
CCCTTGAACGTTTTGAAACCGCGGCTCGAATCCCGGATCGACCTTATCACAGCGAACCAAAAAGAAGCTGTCCGACGCCGTGATGACCCCGCTGGTTTCTCCCTCTTCCAATTCGTACAGCGCTTCCACCACGGGCTCGAGCCTCTCGACGACGCTTCCCTGGCTCACCCAACCCCAGTCGCCTCCGTCGAGTGCGCGCGTGCCATCCGAAAGGGATCGAGCGATCTCGGCGAAATCAGCGCCATCCCTCAGTCTTTGTTGTGCGTCGAGCACAAGTGTGCGGGCCTCTTCGCGGGCGGCGACCATCTGCTCATTCGACGGATCGCGCGCGTCCTTCGCAAGCCGTGCGCTGCTCTTGGTTTCGATCAACGACAATCGTCGCCGCGGCGGGCGTCGCCACTCGTCGCGGTTCGCGTCAAAGAGCGCAAGCAACTCCGCACGGGTCGGCTCCGCTACCCGCGGCTTTACGTTCAGCTCCAGGTGTCGCAGGATGACGAATTGCCGGGTCATTTCCTCGTGGACGTCGTCGATCGTCAGGCCGCGTCCCTCGAGATATGCCGCGTATTCGTGCTGCACACCGCGATGGTCGCGCGTCACGATTTCGCGGATGCGCGAATCGACCATGTTCTCCTGGATGTACGTCATCTCCTTGGGTGTGATTCGTCGCGACGCCAATTGATACAACAGCATCTCCGAGACCTTGTCCGCGATACGTGTCGCCCCGAGCCGGCGGACGTAGTCGCTGTACGCCTGCGGACCCATCGACTGGGCCAGCTCCGCGAGCTTAGCGCGGACCGGTTTGAGAATCTCATCCGCATCGACGCCCTTGCCGTTCACGATCATGCGCGACACCGCGCCGCCCCGTTGTCCGACTGTCGGCGCGTTTCGCGCGGCGACCGTTGACGATCTCGACACGCGCCGGGGCGTCTTGCCCGACGCGGAATCGTCCAACCCCCCGATCGATCTGGTGCAACCGGCGGCGCACGACAGGGCCAAGGCCACGGCGACAGAAATACGCTTCATACGGTCGTCTCCGATTTCTCCCGATTGGCCGCCTTGGCGAGCATGCGATTGAGCACCGCGACGATGGTCATCGGCTCGAGGTAGTTGGGCGGCGGTCGCAAGTGGATCGTATTCGGATCGGGCATTCGTACACTCCCGGGCGCATCGCGAAAGGCAGGCTCGGCCGTCGCCTGCTTGTGTACGCTAAAGACAATGTCCGGACGACGCAAGGCGATCGACCGGATGGTGAAGCGCCGGGCGTGGACGCGCAGCTCGGCGAGTTGCAGCAGCGTCGCGACCTGCTTGGGAATAGGGCCGAAGGCGTCGATCAGATCGAGTTCGAGTTGGTTGATGGCTTCCGGAGTGGCGCACGCCGCGAGCCTGCGGTAAATCTCCATGCGCGACTGACCGGCCTCGATGTATCCTGCCGGTATGTGGGACGCGACCTCCAGGTGGATCTGCACCGCAGGCGGCGTGGGATCCGGTTCGTTCTTCAGACGACCGACCGCCCGCTCCAACATTCGGCAGTACATTTCATATCCGACCGAGGCGATGTGCCCGCTCTGGGCTTTGCCGAGCAGGCTTCCCGCGCCACGGATCTCCAGATCGCGCATGGCGATCCGGAACCCGGCGCCGAGTTCGCTGAACTCTTCAACGGCCTTGAGGCGTTTCGCGGCCTTTTCCGCCGGCGGGCGATCCACGGCCAGCAACAAATAGCAGTAGGCGCGCTGATGGGAGCGACCCACGCGCCCGCGCAATTGGTGCAGGTCGGCGAGCCCGAAGCGATCGGCACGGTTGATGAAAATGGTATTGACGTTGGGAATGTCGATTCCGCTTTCGACGATGGTGGTCGCGACGAGCACGTCCGCTTTGCGACGGACGAAGCGATGCATCACGCCTTCGAGCGCTCCGGATTTCATCTGCCCGTGACCGACGAGAAACCGCGCCTCGGGCACGATCGCGCGAAGGTGGTCCGCGATCGCCTCGATGGACTGGACGAAGTTGTGGATGAAATACACCTGTCCGTCGCGGTTCATCTCGCGGAGGATTGCGTCGCGGATGAGGTGTTTGTTGAACGGACCGACGTGGGTGGCGATGCTGCGCCGATCCACCGGAGGCGTCTGGAGGGAGCTGATGTCGCGCAGGCCCATCATGGCCATGTGCAACGTGCGCGGGATCGGCGTCGCCGTCATTGTCAGCATATCGACGGTGTCGCGCATCGTTTTGAGTCGCTCCTTGTGCTCGACCCCGAAGCGCTGCTCCTCGTCGATGATGACCAGACCGAGCGCGGCGAATGACACGTCCTTGCTCAAGAGGCGGTGCGTGCCGATCACGATGTCGATTCGCCCTTTGCGAATTTGGTCGATGAGCTTCTTCTGCTCGGCGGGTTTGCGAAAGCGCGACAGGCATCCCACGGAAATGGGGTATTCCGCCATGCGGTCTCGAAACGTGTCGTAGTGTTGCTCCGCGAGCACGGTCGTCGGCACGAGCATCGCGACCTGCCGTCCATACTCGACGACCTTGAACGCGGCGCGCATCGCGAGTTCGGTCTTGCCGTAACCGACGTCGCCGCACAACAGTCGATCCATCGGGCGCGCGCGCGTCAGGTCGTCGCGAATCTCGCCGGTTACGAGGAGCTGGTCTTCGGTCTCCTCATATGGGAACGCCGCCTCGAACTCGCGCTGCCACTCCGTGTCATTCGGGTAGGCGATACCGACGGCAGCGGACCGCGCGGCCTGCGTACGAAGGAGCTGTTCGGCCAGATCGGAAACCGCACCCGCCACCTGTTCCTTCGTCTTGCCCCACCGCTTTCCGCCGATCGTCGAAAGCGTGGGTTTGATGCCGCCGGCGCCGATGTACTTTTGCACAAGGTCGATCTGCGACGCAGGCACGTGCACGCGCGCGCCTTCGGCGAATTCGAGGGTGAGAAACTCTTCCTGTTGCCCTGACTCGCCCTTGCGCATGCGCTTCAGTTCGCGGAATCGCCCGATGCCGTGTACGACGTGAACGACAAAATCACCGGGCTTGAGATCGAGCCAGGAATCGATCGGGCGCGACGCGTACAGCTTGCGGATGCGGCGACGCGGGCGGTTGCGATTGAAAATTTCGTGGTGTCCGACGACCACGGTGCGGTTGCTTCGCCACTCAAACCCGCGGTGCATGACGCCGATGTGCATCTCGATGGTTGATAGCGCCCCGGGCGCCGCGTCGGTGATCATCTCGCGAAGCCTGTTGCGTTCGCCTTCGTTATCGCAAACGACGTGCGCCGCGCCTTCTTGCGCCACCCGGCAAAGCTCGGCCACGGCCTTGCCGGCGTCCGTCTCGAACTTCGATACCGACGCAACGTCGAAGTGGATCGAGTCTTCCGTGGAAACGCCGGCGGTGCCGAAGCGCGACAGGTGAAGCTGAGTGAAGCGCGTCGCGGCCGAAAGGACGTCGGTCACGGGAAGAAGCCGCTTCGGATCGCTCGAGCGACTCCGCACGATCATGCCCGTTTCCTGAATGTCCGACGGTCCGTCGAGCACGACGACGGTGTCGTCCGGCAGATACGCGAAAAAATCGGTGACCTGCATCAGCTTGGCCGACTCGCCCTGGGGCAGCGCACTGACGGCGAGCGACCGAATCGTCTCGCGCGATCGCTGGGTACCGACGTCGAACCTGCGGATGGACTCGACCGTGTCGCCGAAGAACTGAATGCGCGTCGGGTCCGTGTCGCCGGGCACGAAGAGGTCGACGATGTCGCCGCGCCTGGCGAAGTCTCCGGGCGTCTCGACCATGTCCAGCCGCTCGTAGCCGTGGTCCACCGCCCAGGCCACGAGTTCATCGAGCGTGACACCGCGCGCGGCGGCGGACGAGCCGGCGGCATTGAGATGCAGCGTGTGTTTGGAGAGTTCCGCCGGCGTGGGGACCGGCTGCATCAAGGCTTGAACGGGCGCGACGATGAATGGCGCGTCTCCTCCGTCAGCTTGGATTCGCCGTTGAAGCAAGGTGCAGATCTTGAGCCGCTCGGCGTCGATCTCGCCGCTGGCCGCGCCTTCTCCGGGCAGCGACTCCCAAGCGGGAAAGAGATTGCAGTCGCGCCCCAGGAAAAGCTCGCTATCGTCGCGGGCTTCGTCGGACTCCTCGAAATGCGCGGTGACGTAGAGAAACGGCCGGCGCATCGCGTTGGCCGCGCACGCGGTGACCATCGGCGCAGAGGATCCCCACAGGCCCGAAGCGTGGACCACCCCCGCGCTCCGCGCCAACGAATTGCACAGGCGCTTGATTTCAACGCCCTCGGCGATCGAAGGGATCACGATCACGTGCGGGCATCATAGACCGCGGCTTCGTGACCACAACCCGATCCGCGATCGACAATTTCCCACAAGTCCGCACAGACTTCGGGTGGCGACGCGACTCCGGCATGAGTATGCTTGTATGGACGCGACGTGGATGCCAGCGTCCTCAGGTCTTTCACGGTATCCGGAGCGTGTCGGGGCAAAACCTGACCGGCCATATCCAGCCGGAACTGTGTGTCGAAAGTCGAGATGTACGCCTCGAGGGTCCATTGGAGTCCAGCATAAATGGTGCACCTGTCAACGCACTGGATCGCGCTGCTCGTGCTCGGGTGGGCGCCGAATCCCACCCCAACCGCCAAGCTTCCATCGCAGTTTACGTTGGGCCAAGCCGTCCCAAAGGATTGCTGGCTTTACCTTCACTACGTTCCAAACGAGGAGCGCGAATGGTTGAAGGAGGAATGGCGCGAAATCTTCGCTGAAGTCACCAAGAGCGGCATCCTCGAAGACGTCATGGTCCTCCTCGAGCCGCTATTGAACAACGGGTCGCGCGACAAATCGCAATGGGGATTATCGGCTTGGCGGGAGCTCATCGGAAGCGTGAATTGGAGGAATCTGTTTGCCGGAGAGGTCGTGTTCGCGGAGCGTTTGGGCGCGCCCCTTCCGGACTATCTGATCCTTACGCGCACGACCGAAGAGTCCGCGGAATCCAGCGCTCGGGGGCTTGCCACGATTCTGGAAGTCCTCGCGGAACTCAGCGACAAGGCGTCGGTGACCAGGGCGCGCTCCCACGGCGCGGAGCGATGGTCGTTGTCGTTCGCGGGAAAGCCGGAAATCCGAATTGAGCTGATCCGCCGCAAGGACGTGGTCGCGTTGGTGACGGGTCATGACACGGGCCGTGAGATCCTCGCGCTGCTTTCGGGATCGACTACCAATCGTAGCATCCTATCGCACCCCCGTTTTCGTGCGGCAATCGCCTCGGTCCATCCACCCGAGGATTCCATTTCTTATTTTGATTACGTGCAGTTGCTGGACGGCATGAACCGAATGGTCGGACGGGGAATCGCGGATAGCGCGCGGGGCGGCGCGCGTGTGTCGACCCGTAAGGCTTTTTGCAAGGCGGCCGACGTGTGCGCCATCGTCGAGTACACGATCATCAGCACGGAGACGCAGCGTCTGCGCGAGCTGTCTCATTCCGTCACCAAGCTGAATCCGACGAAGTGCAACACGCCGCTGTATCGTGCGATCTTCGAGCGGAGGGCGTTCGAGAGATTCGACGCCTTCGTGCCGGCGGATGCGCGGTCGTTTTGGGTGGACGGGTTCATCGACCTTGGCCTCGTGTACCGGACCGTGCTCGACTTCGTCGAGACCAACCTCGATGACGGCCCTTCCAAAGTGAATGGCTGGAAGGCGCTTCTCCAAGGCGTCGGCATCGATCTGGATAGAGACCTGTTCAGTTGGTGGTCCGGTGAGTTGGTCCAGGTCAGCCTGCCGACCGCCGTCGCTACGCCCTTCGGCGGTGACGATTCGGTATGGATGATCCGCACCAAGGACGCTTCGATCGCGCGCGATCGGATCGACGCGCTCATCGAGTGGGGCCGTTCGAAACTGACCGCGATGAACCAGGGCCTACTCGTCACCCCGGTCGACGTGGGTGCCGAAGGGTTCGTCGAACTGACCTATCCGGTGGTTGCCGTGTACGTGCGTCCCGTGATCGGCGTGACCGATCAGTGGATCGTCGTTGGAACATCGGCCGACGCGGTGCGGCGGTGCCTCGCCGTGGCATCTGGCAAGGCCCCTTCCATTAGAACCAACCCGAGGTTCAGGAAAGAGGGAATCACGCCAAAGGGGCCGTGCGTCTCCGCTTCATACAGCGATCTGTCCAACGTCGGTGCCGAAGCGGCACAAATGACCGCACTCGTTGGGACCGCGGCGCAGATCGCGATGGCGAGGGCGTCGTCTGATCATCCTGGAACGACGAACACACTCCGAAGTATACGAGCGATCATCAGAATCGTCATGAAGCTCGGCCCCATATTGCACAAGCTCGACTTCTACAGATCCTCCTCGTTGGTCTCCACAATCGACGACGGTTTTCTCCGCACGGAAGGCGTGATCACCTATCAGCCGCGCGCGCCGCGGCAGCGATAGCGCGTTTCGCGACGTGGCGGCTAGGCCGGTCTTGTGGTAGACTGGTGCTCCGGTGTGAGAGACCCAGAGACCCGCAACGGGTCAAGTGCTATTGTACGGCAGTTGGTTCGCGGGTGTTGTCGGAGGTGAGCCAAGATGAACACGACGCACAGTCGTTTTGTTGGCGTGGCCGTTGCCCTTTCGTCGATCCTTCCAACCGTTGTCTTTGCCCAGATGTCCATAAGCCTCGACGGGGTGCCCGACCGGCTGAGATTCCCGTTACCCGAGGGTACCAACCAAGTCCTCACTGCAACGATCAAAGGAGGCCAGGTCAAAACGGCATGGCTAGCAGTGCAGGACAGCCATGCGTCGTCGCGGCGCGTCGTGCTCGCAAAGATCGGTGAATTTGAATACGCCGTCAATCTCGGTGCGCAGGAAGTCTATAGCGTGTTGAGGACCAAGAAAGTCGGCGGGCAGTTTCGGATCTTCGCGGAGGCAGTGGATGGAACAATCGCACAGAGTCTCGCGGTGCGGTACACGATGTTCGTGGTACCAGAGAGCCTGGACTTCCCGTGCGATGAGGCAAGGATGACCATCTACCAGAGAACCTCGAAGTGGCTACCCGGGGCGGACGGTGCGCTCCGTGTCCAACTCGGCGATATCACGGCGGGACAGGTGGCTGTCACGATCCACGGACCGAGGAGTGAGCTGTTTGTTGAAACTATATCCATGCGGAATGGAGACACTCTGTCTCTTCCGCTTGCCGATCAGGACTACGTGCTACGCCTTGACAAGCTAGAGCCTATCCCAGAACCTCTTTGAGCAAGAGAAGCGTACAACCGAGGTGAAGAAAA
>JADFHG010000185.1 GCA_022567365.1 Planctomycetota bacterium
TCGAGCAGCGACTCCGGACGCGGCGGACAACCCGGAATGTATATGTCCACGGGCACGACGAGGTCCACACCCTTGACCACGTGATACCCGTGCTTGAAGTATGGTCCGCCGCCGATCGTGCACGCCCCCATCGCCATCACGTATTTCGGTTCGGCCATCTGGTTGTACAGCCGCTTCAGCCGGCTCGCCATCTTGTATGTCACGGTGCCGGCCACGATCATCAGGTCGCTCTGGCGTGGCGACGCCCGGAACGCTCCCGCGCCGAATCGGTCGATGTCGAAACGCGAGGCACCGACCGCCATCATCTCGATCGCGCAGCACGCCAAACCGAAGGTCATGGGCCAGATGCTGTTGCTCCGCCCCCAGTTGATCGCCCAATCAAGCGACGTGACGATGACGCCTTCCTCGAACCGGTTTTCGATCCAACTCATCTGCTTCGCTCCAAGATGCGCGAGTCTCTACACTGCCAATCCGAGCCGCGGGCCTGAAGCCCGCGCGGTGTCACGAACGACGAGCAGCCTGTTGAAGAACAACCTGTTTTGTGGGACCGACTTTCCAGTCGGTCGTTTTCGACTCGCCTGTAGCGTTTGACCGACTGGAAAGCCGGTCCCACATGCTTCTTCAGCGGCATACTACGTCGAGGCCTCGGCATCCTCCGGCGAATCCAATACCGACTCCCGGCGCTGTCCCGTGCTGGCACGGACCCAATCGAGATAGCCGGACTTCCATTCGTAAAGGAACGGAATCGCAATCAAGAGGAAGAACACGAGGAACGGCCAAAACGCGGCCCCGCCCATGTCGCGGTACACCACCGCCCACGGCCAGAGCAACGCCACTTCGACGTCAAACACGATAAACACGAGTGCGACGGTGTAGAATCGCAGGTCGAACTGGACCCAACTGTCTCCGATGGCCGGCTCGCCGCACTCGTACGTCGACGCCTTTTCCGGATGGGGCATGTTCGGCCGCGCGATCCGCCCTACGCTAAGACCCACGAAGGCCAACAAGAAACCCGCCAGAAGGAACATGACCAGACCGACCACGAGTTCCACGTTCGTGCCTTGGTGTGGCGCAGGTGACGCCTGCACGACGCAAGCCGCTACAGCCAGCACGGTTTCGAGTGCTACGCAACCCAAGTCGAAATCTCCCAACCACCACGGCCCAACGAACCTACCCGCCAAGCCGTGTCATGTCTTCTTCGGCGCCGACGGTTCGAGCGCCTTGACCATTTCTAGCCTTCGCCGATCGCGGTCGCCGCTGAGTTTGTCGTTGGAATGCTCGAAGTCGATCCACTCGCGCTTCCGGGTGGCCGCCCATTCGGGAAGGTGGTCCTTCGTCATCCACAACGGCTGCGGCGTTTGCAACCCCTCCTTCGCCAACTCCGTGAACTCGACGATCATACTCTCTCGCGTATAGCCGGACATGTCGTGCAGGTTGCCCATGTGGATGCAGTCCGTCGGGCAAGGATCGCAGCAAAGCGCGCAGAACATGCACTTCGCGTAGTCGATCGCGTACCGCGTCATCGCGCCGCCCGCGGCGACACCGGAAGACTTGTCGATCTTCCGCGGTCCGGTCTTCTCGATGTAGATGCAATCCACGGGGCATGCCTTCGCGCACAAATCGCACGCGATGCACTTTTCGATCTCGAAGTAGTGGAAACCGCGGTATCGCGGCTGTAGGGCCGGTGCGACGTCCGGATATTGCAGCGTCACGGTCTTCGCAAAGCAGTACTTCAACGAAATCCGCATGCCGATCAGAATCGTCCGCACGGTCTGCCAGATATTGTGAAAATAGTCACGAACAGGGCTTTGGGGCATTACCGATCTCGAATGTCGGGTGGTCTCATCATCAACGCTTGCGCAGGGCGCCGACCCTCTCACGGCGCTCCGTCCGTTCCGTATAGCGGAATCGTACGGGATTGTAATGAGGAATCCGGTGCATTTCAACACCCTGCCGTCTTTTCGCCCGCCGACGGCAAACATGCGGCCCGAAGCGCGCCGCCGGCGAGTCGTTCGATCTCGCTCCCCAAGGATCTCACTTCTTCGAGGGGCGATGCATTGGTGTAGTGATTCAAACAAATGGCCTCCTATCCGAACCCCGACCGTGAGGGAGGGGACGTGCTTTCATTGGTCAAGCCGCTTCCTAACGGGCGCGGTTCGGATCAGGATACGCCTCCCCAGTTTTGAATCACTACACTTACCCCGATCACAGTCGTTCCGCCGACACGAGGTCGTCATACGTTTCGCGACGCCGGATCAGGCGCACAGTTTCTCCCTCCACGAGGATCTCGGGCGGACGGGGGCGCGAGTTGTACTGGCTGCTCATCGAAAACCCGTACGCGCCCGCCGAGAAAAGGCAGATCAAGTCGCCCCGCGCGACCGGGGGTAGCATCCGGTCCTTGGCGAGGAAGTCGGCGCTTTCGCAAACCGGTCCCACAACATCGACACGAACGGAGCCGTCCAGGCACACGTCGGCGCTGCGCCGCGGCGGAACCATGCCGTTAAATGGCACGACCGGCCAGGCAAAGTGATAGCTGCCGTACAGCGCCGGGCGGAGCAACTCGGTCATGGCCGCGTCGACGATGAGGAATCGGCGATCACCGGATGCCTTCGTGTAAAGAACCCTCGCGACGAGAACGCCCGCATTGGCGGCGATGCAGCGTCCGGGCTCGAGAAGTACGGTCAGTTCGCGGCCCGCCAGCAACGGGACGATGCGCTCCGCGTAGGCGCGGGCGGTAGGGGCCTCGCCGCCGTCGTAGTGCGCCCCGAAACCGCCGCCGATGTTGATCGCGGTGACGCGGTGGCCCGCCGTCGCCAGTTCGTCTATCAGTCCGAGGGTCTTGGTGATCGCTTGGACGTAGGGGTCGATGGTGTTGACCGGCGAACCGATGTGCACATGGATGCCGACCGGCGCGATTCCGGGCTTGTTCGCGAATTCGGCGAACACGCTCTTGGCACGCTCGAGATCGATGCCGAACTTGGTTTCCCGTTTTCCCGTCGTGGTGTATACGTGCGTTTGGGGATCGACGTCGGGGTTGACCCGGACCGCCGCCCGCGCGGTCTTGCCCATTTCCGAAGCGATCGACGCGAGGTTGGCCATTTCGGCTTCCGACTCGACGTTGAACCAACCGATGTCCACGGCGAGGGCCGCACGGATTTCCTCGTCGGTCTTGCCCACGCCCGCAAATACGATTCTTCCGGGATCGGCGCCCGCCTCCATGGCGCGTGCGAGTTCTCCACCGCTGACGACATCGAACGCCGCACCGCGATCGGCCAGCAAGCGGCAAATCGAGAGGTTTGAGCAACTCTTAATGGAATAACACAACCACGGGTTGAGATCGGCGAACGCGGCGTGAAGACGATCATAGTGCTCGATGAACGTACGCTTAGAGTAGATGAAGAGCGGTGTACCGAAACGATCGGCGAGGCTGGGTACGTCTACCTCCTCGCAATGAAGTACGCCCTGCTGGAAACTGAAGTGATCCATGGTCCGTCCTTGGGTCTGTCCTCGGCGCCGATTCGAGGCCTTTGGTCTTGTCCGCCGATCCGACTATAATACGCTCGCACGCTGTACCCGTCGCACCTCATGGGCGATGTTGGTGCGACGATCGTGAGCGGGTCGCGTCTTGGCAAACGGTGGAGTGACGGGACAAACCAACGTTGAACGTACAACCGGACGTCATCATCTTCACCGACGGGGCATGCAGCGGCAACCCCGGACCCGGCGGTTGGGCAGCGATCCTCCGACACCCCGCTACCCGGGCGGAGCGCGAGCTTGCCGGCGGCGAGCCGAATACCACCAACAACCGTATGGAGCTGATCGCCGTGATCGAAGGCCTGCGCGCGGTCGACGCCGGCGAGCGCCGCGCGATCCGGGTCGTCACGGACAGTGAGTACGTCGTAAAGGGCATGACCGAGTGGATCCGAGGATGGATCGCCAACGGCTGGCGTCGCGGAAAGCCGACCGGCCCGCCCGTCAAGAACGCCGACCTATGGCGGACGTTGCACGAACTCTGCCAAGCCAACGACGTCTCCTTCGAGCACGTGCGAGGCCACGCGGGCCATCCGGAAAACGAGGCGTGTGATCGGATGGCCGTGGCCGCGATCAAGAAAATCCGATCGCGTTCCGGTGCCGGGGGGCAAGACGTGCAACGGCGAGGGATGGCGGTCAACAGCGGCCCGAATCAGGGTCTACTTGGGCTTGAGATGTAGGCGCAGGGCATGCAATTGGAACCCACGGACAAACCACATCTGCGGCCCATAGAAGCCACCCGCGTACCGGTGAACGGTTCCGATCGCATCTGCATTTCCGACCCGTACCGGTTATCCACGGCGGAACTCGTCGTGTCTGAACCAGCCGTCTTGATACTCTCCTTGATGGACGGTGCGAACACCTGCGAGGCTATTCGCAGTCAGTTCCGCGCGCTGTCGGGCCACGATCTTTCTCCCGAGACGCTCCAGTCGATGATCGGCCACCTGGACGAGGCCCACATGCTCGAGGGCGATCGATTCGAGCGTTATTACGCGTCGCTTACGGCCGAGTTTTGCGGTAGCGCGGTGCGCCCGATGACACACGCCGCCGGACACGGTCTCCACGATGACTCCGGATCTCTGTACCGCGAGATGCTGGACGACGTCGAGGTGTGTAAACCAAACAGTCCCGCCGTCGGTTTGATCGCGCCCCATCTGGACTATCCGAGGGGGCAGCCCTGCTACGCCCAGGCGTACGCCACATTGTGCGACCGGCCCGTACCGGATCGTGTCGTGATCCTCGGCACCAACCACTTCGGACGTTCAACCTCGGTCGTAGCGACCGGCAAAGCATTCTCGACACCGCTTGGGACGACGCCGGCCGACGTCGGTTTTCTCGAACGGCTCGAAGCGCGATGCGGACATCTTCGCCGTTTCGAGTTCGACCATGCGCGTGAACACTCGGTCGAACTGCAGGTTGGTTGGCTCCAATACCTGTTCGGGGCGGAGTCCTTCGAGATGGTCGCATGTCTGTGCCCGGATCCGTGCGGACCGACCGGCACGGCCCCCTTCGACGGGTGTGGACCGGACTTGCGCGAGTTTGCCAGTGCCTTGGGCGAGTTGATCGCCTCGGACGGTCGCGACACGCTCGTCGTGGCCGGCGCCGACCTGAGCCATGTCGGCGGACAGTTCGGCGATCAGCGACAACTTGACGGCGCCTTCACCGAAGAGGTGCGCCGACGTGACACCGCGGTACTGGAGGAAATCAAGCGCAATTCCGCCGAGCGATTTCTCGATTCGGTCACGCGTGACGGCAACGCGACGCGCATCTGCAGCACCGGTTGCATCTTCGCGCTGATGACCGCGATTCCCGAGGCCACCGCCACGCTGCTCGGCTACCATCAGGCGGTCGATACGGCGACGCAGACTTGCGTGACCTGCGCGGCCGCGGTGTTTGTCTGATCGACGTGCCCGGCCAATTGCTACATCGCCGAATCATTTCCGGTAGCAGCGGTGTGATCACCGCACCGATTCGTGGAGTTCTGTTCGGACTCGAGCTTATCTACGGAGTCGGTGTCCGCGCGCGCAATCGCTACTACGACCGCTTTGCCGCCCCGACGAAGATCGGCGTGCCCGTGATCAGCGTCGGGAATATTACGACCGGCGGCACGGGCAAGACCCCTTTCGTCATCGAGTTGATCCAACGGTTGGACATTCTCGGTCGAAGCCCGGCCGTCGTCTCGCGCGGCTACGGATCCAAGGGCGGCGCCCCCAACGATGAAACGCGCCTCCTGGGAAGGCATTGCCCCGCCACCCCATGCGTCGACGATCCCGACAGGATCCGTGGATGCGAAACGGCCCATCGGCGCTACGGCGCGGACGTCATCGTCCTCGACGACGCGTTTCAGCATCGACGGATCGCGCGCGATCTCGACATCGTCTTGATCGACGCGACCGTGCCGTTTGGATACGGACACCTGCTGCCGCGCGGGCTGTTGCGCGAGCCGCTACGAGGGCTGACGCGGGCGGACGTCGTCGTCGTGACGCGGTGCAACCACGTGTCCGCGACGGCGCTCGCGCGAATTGACGATTCGCTACGGAGCGCGGCGCCTGGTGCGACGTTGCTGCACTGCGACCATTCGGTGATCGGATTCGAGCGGACGGACGGCACGCCGATCGCGGATTCACCGGTCGGTCGGCGGGCGATCGTCTTCGCGGGGATCGGCAATCCGCAGGCGTTCGTGGAAACAGTCAAAATGGCGGGCGTTGACGTGGTCGGTACGCGGTTCTGGCGCGACCATCACCGGTATCGACGATCGGATATCGACGCCCTTCTGACGGGGCGTGGTTTCGCGCCGCACGACATAATGGTGACGACGGAGAAGGACGCGGTCAAGCTGGCGGACATCGTCGGGCTCGATCACGCGAACATCGTCGTCGTTCGCGCGGGGATCGACTTTCGCGACGACGGTGGTACAATGCTCGACGATATACTCGAACGAGTGGTCGGCCATGACGAGGGCGATGGGCAGCGTCAGAAACCCGTGGACAGATGACATCTTTGACTATCACGGTGGCGGCGCGCGTGTATTGGTGGACATCAACGTGATCTCAATGCGGAAGCCCGTGCATTCGAGACGGACAGTGATGCGTCAACCTTCAATATCCGGGTTACGACAGACGTCCATGGGAGGGCAAACCTCCTGGTGAACCGTCTGCAATGACGGGAGGTTCCGAATCGGCTCGGCGGGAGCCTCGCCCTCCCTTCGAACCTGCAGCTTCAAGATTAGCGGAATATGACGCGACCCTACAGGCCAACCAACCTTGCCGACGTCAAGACATACAGTGTCACACAGCGTCAGCACAAATCGACGGTGAACCGGATGTGTGGACTTCCGCCCGCCGGTGCGTCGGTGGCGGAGTTGGTGGAATCGTTGCCCGGTTTTCTCGGTGCGGAATCGTTTCGACGGATCGTCGAGGCCGTCGTAGCGGCGGTCAGGAGCGACCGCCCCGTCGTTGCCGCGATGGGCGCCCACGTCGTCAAGGTGGGCTGCGGACCGATCATCATCGACCTCATCCGCCGCGGCGTGATCAAGGCCATCGCTTGCAACGGCGCCACCGCGATCCACGACGTCGAACTCGCTATCATCGGCGAAACGAGCGAGGAAGTGGCGGATACTATTCGTGACGGTTCTTTCGGCATGGTCGCCGAGACGATGGAGTTCTTCGATAGCGCCGTTTCAATGGCCGCGAAAGGGGCGACCGGCCTCGGCGACGC
>JADFHG010000186.1 GCA_022567365.1 Planctomycetota bacterium
CGCTGGCCATTCCTCGGCGACATATCGCGCACCGCGGGGGGAAAAGCAGATCGCTCCACGCCCGGGCCAAACGACGCGGGATCCGCGACGGGGCGCGATTGCGCGGGCCATGGTGGGGCAAACTCGCCGTCGCACTTCGATGAGGAATTGCGGATCCGTCCAACTCCCCTCCATGTTGGATCACTCGTGCTCGCGTTCCACCCTTGGTCATACATGTTTCAATCGATGATGTCCGATGTTTCACAATAGTGAGCAGTCCGTTATAATACGCTCACTGAAAGCGTTTGTCACAGCCTGACTTGAAAGTGAAACCGAGACACGATGTCCTCCTGCATAAGACTGCATTCCAAACTCCGAATGGCTGCGCTCGCTATGACGATGACAATCGGCCACGCGACCGCGCCCGCCCAAATGCCCGAATTGAAGGTCGTGGTAACCGAGGCGCGTCTCCTGGACGCCACCGCGACGACGACGCTCGTCGGTACCGTTGGTCCTGTTCGGCGCAGCCGCATCGCCTCCGAAATCGCCGGCAACGTGCGGGAGATGAGCGTTCGACAGGGCGATTTGATCGAAGCCGGCGGGATCATCTGCCGGTTGAACGACGACACCGTGCGGTTTCAACTGGCAGGGGCCGAGGCGCGTTTGGCCGCGCTCGAGGCACGCCGTGCGGAGCTTGTTGCCGGTACGCGGCCGGGCGAACTCAAGAGGCTCAAGGCCTTGCTCGACCTCGCCGCCGCGAACCTCGACCGGTGGGAGGCGGAAAAGGCGCGCGTCGAGCGGCTCTACGAGGGGTCGGACTCGAACGCCAAAGAGGTGTACGACACCCGAGCAGACTACCAAATCGCCCTGCAGAACCACGTCGCGGCCGAAGCCTCGTATGAGCTTGGTGTCGAGGGTCCGCGCGTCGAGGTCATTGCCTCGGCCGAGCACGACGTAGCCGAGCAGCGCGCCGTTCGGGATCGGCTCCGGAGCGATCTCGAGAAGACCGTTATTCGTGCCCCGTTCACGGGATACATCGTCGATCGTACCGTCGAAATCGGCGAGTGGGTTTCCAGTGGTGGGCAGGTCGTCGAGTTGATCGACCTGGCCAGCGTACTCGTTCGCGTGGACGTCCCGGAGGCGGCCCTCCCGTATGCGCGCGTGGGCGACGCGGCGCGGGTGCAAGTCGATGCCGTGGGCCGCAATCTGTCGGGTGTCATCAAACACGTCATCCGCCAGGCGCAGCGCAGCTCACGGACGTTTCCCATCGAGATCGAGATCGACAACGCGGACATGCTGCTGGCGGCCGGCATGTTTGCCCGCGTCACGATTCCTTCCGGTCCCAAGGAGCAGGTCGTCGCGGTACCGCAAGACGCCATCGTCGAGCGCGAGGGGATACCGTACATTGCCATGATCATGCCCGATGCACGTGGCGGGATGTCCGGGGTTCGCGTCGCGGTGACGCTTGGGGCCGACGTAGGCGACTGGGTCGCGATCACCTCCGGCAACGTGAAGCCGGGAACGATTGTGGCCACGCGCGGCACGGAAGGCGTCCTGCCCTTCCCCTCCCCGGTCACGGTCGTCGATGAGAACGGCACCCCGGTTGCAATGCCGGGCGGCGGAGGCGGACACGGCAGTGACAAAGGTGGGCACGGCGGCGAGCGATCAGGTCGATCAAACCACGAACACGCCGACGGTCCCGGTCCCGATGTTTCCGGTGTAAGCGGCAAGGCGACCGGCGACAAGGGGGGCGCGTAGTGGGGATCATTCGCTTCGCCATCGACAACCCGGTCAAGATCGCCGTCGGCGTCATTCTCATCGTGCTTTTCGGTTTTGTCGCGATCCTGCGCGTCCCGATGCAGTTGACCCCGGACGTCGACCGTCCTGTCATATCCGTGAAGACCACATGGGTCGGGGCTAGCCCGCAGGAGATCGAGAGCGAGATCGTCGACCGCCAGGAGGACAAGCTCAAGAACGTCACCGGTCTCAAGAAGATGACCTCCACGGCGTCTCAGGGGCAGGCCACCATCACGCTCGAGTTCCCGGTGGGGATCGACTGGAGCATCGCCTATCGGAACGTGTCCGACAAACTCCGGCAGGTGACCGGATACCCGGAGGAGATCGACGAACCGACGATCACCGCGACCGACTCGGGGATGGATAAGACAATCGCGTGGATGATGATGTACGCGAAGGACGGCGAGGACGTCGCGCCGCTCAAGACCTTCATCATCGAGAAGGTCAAACCCATCCTCGAACGGGCGGAAGGAATCGCCGAGGTCGACGTCTACGGCGGGCGCGATCGCGAGATTCAGATCGAAATCGACGCGGAAGGGCTTGCGGCGCGAGCGCTGACGTTTCGCGACGTGGAACGCGCTCTGCGACAACAAAATGTAAACGTCTCGGCCGGCACGATTACGCAGGGCAAGCGCGACTACACCTATCGAACCGTGGGCGAGTTTCGCACGCTCGAAGACATTGAACAAACGGTGGTGGCATATCGCGACGGCGGTCCCGTATACATCCGCGACATAGCCCGCGTCGTCGACGGATTCAAGAAACCGGTCAGCTTCGTACGCAGCAAGGGACGGTTCGTGTTGGCGCTGCCCGCCCGCCGCGAAACGGGCGCGAACGTCCTTTCCGCAATGGAGAGCCTCAAGAAACAGATCGCCAAGGTCAACGCGGAGGTTCTCGAACCGCGTGGGCTCGGGCTTGAACTCACCCAGGTATACGACGAAACGAAGTACATCATCAGCGCGCGCAATCTGGTGGTCACGAACATTTTCTTCGGGGGGCTGCTGGCGATCATCGTGTTGGTCGTCTTCCTTCGCAGCGCCAGCGCGACGGGAATCGTGACCGTCGCCATTCCGATTTCGGTCATCGGCACGTTCCTCGTCATCAGACTGCTTAATCGTAGCCTCAATGTGGTCATGCTCGCGGGCATGGCGTTCGCGGTCGGCATGGTCGTGGATAACGCGATCGTCGTTCTCGAGAACATCTATCGCCACAGGTCCATGGGCAAGTCGCGGCCGCAAGCGGCACTGGACGGCGCTCGCGAGGTGTGGGGGGCCGTGCTCGCCAGCACACTGACGACAATGGCCGTGTTTATCCCGGTGATTACCATCGAGGAAGAGGCGGGCCAGCTCTTCAAGGACATTGCGATCGCGATCTCGTCGGCGGTCGCAATGTCGCTGCTGGTCTCGGTCCTCGTCATTCCGCCTCTGGCGGCGCGCTTCCTTTCGACTTCCCGTGCGTCACGGCGCGCGGACGAAGACGGCGAGGCCGGCGGTTGGCGCCTGGGTATGTGGATCGCGTCCCTGGTCGAGACTCTGCTGCGCGGTGTCGGCAGGCGCATCGCCGTCGTCGTCGGTCTGTCGTTGTTTGCCGTGCTTGGCAGCATTCTGCTAATGCCGGCGACGGAATATCTCCCCGCGGGCAACAAGAACCTCGTGTTCGGGTTCCTCTTTTCGCCGCCCGGCTATTCGATCGAGGAGTTTCGGCGGATGTCCGAGATCGTGCAGGAGGGAGACCCCGACGATCCGTTCGACGGTCTTCGTCCGCGGTGGGAAGCGGAGACGATGGCGGACGTCGAGCATCTCGCCAAGGTGGACATCCCGCTCGGCAGGTCCGGCGAAACCGTGCGAACAGTCACGGCACCGCCGATCGACAACTTTTTCTATGTCTCGTTTGACGGCGGTGCGTTCATGGGTTGCACCGCGAAGGATCCGACGAACGTCAAACCGCTTGTATACGTGATGAAAGAGGCCGGTGGGCGCGTGCCGGGCGTCTTCGCGGTGTTCCATCAATCGTCGCTCTTCGCCAGTGGGCTCCGAGGCGGCGGTAGCGTCGATCTCGAGATTCGCGGTGATGACCGGGCTGAAGTCGTCGCCGCGGCCAAAGCCGCGCGACGGCGGATCATGGAACTCGGATATGACAGGCCGACGGGCACACCCGCAAACTTCGACCTCGGCCGACCCGAGATTCAGCTCGTCCCGGATCGAACCAAGTCCGCGGACCTCGGACTCGACGTGCGCGACGTCGGCTTTATCGTGCGCGCGTGCATCGACGGGGCCTTCGTGGGCGAATTTAACGACCGCGGCGACAAGGTCGATATGGCCTTGAAGGTGGCCGGCACCGCGGGCGCCTCGATGGACCAGATCGGGCAAATCCCGATTTACACCGCGTCCGGACATATCGTCCCGCTCGCCACAACGATCGACTTTCGCCGTACGACCGCGCCGCAACAGATTACGCACATCGAGGAAATGAACTCGGTTACCCTGTCCGTGACTCCGCCGTTGGGCGTGCCTCTTCAGGAAACAATGCGCCGGCTCGAGGAAGAGGTCGTTGCGCCGCTTCGCGCCCAAGGGGTTATCTCGAAAGGCATCATTACGGGGATGGCCGGGACGGCGGACAAACTCACCCAGACGCAAAGGGCGCTCGTCGGGGATTTCCGCGGGCTGGCGACACGTCCCAAGATCCCCGGGTTGTCGGTGGGGGCGTCGCTGGTCGTGATCGCGCTGGTGTTGGCCGTCGCCGTGGCCGTAGTTCGCATCATGCGCGGTGGGCGTTGGGCGACGCGCGTGGCTCTCGGGGGGATCGTGGTGGGCGGCGTGGCGTTCTTCGTCGCGAATCCCGGATTCGCCGAAATGGCCCTTCAGTCTCGCGCGGTCCTCGCCCTGCTGATCACCTATTTGCTCATGGCGGCGCTGTTCGAGTCATTCGCCTATCCCTTCGTGATCATGTTCTCGGTTCCGCTCGCCGCCGTGGGTGGGTTCGCCGCGCTGCGCATCGTGCATGAAGTTAGCTGGTATGACATTTCCTCGCCGATCCAGCAGCTCGACGTGCTGACGATGCTCGGATTCGTCATTCTCGTGGGTATCGTGGTGAACAACGCGATTCTTATTGTTCACCAGGCGCTGAACAATATGCGGGACGGCGGCATGGATCCGAAAGCGGCCACGATCCGATCCGTGCAGACACGCACGCGCCCGATCTTCATGAGCGCGCTCACGTCGATCTTCGGCATGTTGCCGCTTGTGATCATGACCGGCCCCGGCAGCGAACTCTACCGCGGACTGGGCAGTGTCGTGCTCGGGGGATTGCTCGTCTCGACCCTATTCTCGCTGCTTGTCGTACCGGTCATGTTCACCTTGTTTCTCGATTTTCGCAGTTGGCTCAGCGGCGCGCAGCCCGCAGCGGGTAACGACGACGCGCTGCCGGTTCGCGTGGCCACCGAGCCCGCGCTCGGCGCCGAACCTGCGCTTGGCGGCGAACCTGCCGTGACCGTCGCGCGAGTGCCGACGGCGACGAGCGACTAGGGCCGTATTTCGTGGATCCCGCGACTGGCGATTTTCTACCGAGCCGCGGGCTTCAGCCCGCGCGATGTCACAATTCTCAGCCCAGCCGCGGAGGCGGATAGCCCAGGCGCGGCGATGCGTTCCGACAGTCCCCTTCGAGTTTCCCGGTGCCCCACCCTCGTCCTCCCTGTCGCATCCCGGCTAATCTGACATGCGCTCGACCGCCCGCACCACGGCGGCGAAACTGGACGGCGGCGGGATCGCACGGTATTGTCTCGATCCGTCGATTGCGACGGATGTGTTTAGCACGTAGCGGCCGCCCCCCGCGGCGGCCGTAGGAGTTCGGCAGCGTTTCGCATGACCACGTCCGCCACGGGAGGCGGACGCTACCGTGCGTTGGCGAACAAAAACGCCAAGCGCGTACCCGCGGCGAGTTGGCAGGCGCGAGGGGCAAGGTGGAAGTTGGCGCGCTGCTAACGGCGCCATATATCTCACTCGTGTTCCAAGGCCGCGAAGATGTCCCACGAAGTCTTCGCGAGATCCGTAACGTCAAAGTGCTCGGTCGTCTCGACACCGTTGGAAGGCATAGCCATGGACAAAGAGGTGATACCAGGATTGGAAGGTGTCCCGATCGCCGAATCCGCGATCAGCCGCGTCGACGGCGCCGCGGGCAAGCTCGAGTATCGCGGTGTCAGCGTCGAACAGCTCGCCGATCTCGGAACCTTCGAGGAAACATCGTGGTTACTCCTCTACGGCGAACTTCCGACCGCCGATGAACTCGCTGCCTTCACGCGGGAAATGGCGGGGTATCGCCGTCTCAAATACCGCGTCATCGACCTGATCAAATGCCTCCCGGAAACAGGCCATCCGATGGACGCGCTGCAGGCGGCCGTCGCCGCCATCGGCATGTTCTATCCCACTCCGCGCGACCTCGACGACGCCGCCAAGAAAAGTGCGTGCATGCGCCTGATCGCCAAACTACCGAGCGTCGTGGCCGCGTTCGAGCGTATCCGCCGCGGGGATGAACACATCCTCCCCCGAACCGACCTGGGTCACGCCGCCAATTTCCTATATATGCTCACCGGCGACGAGCCCGACGTCGAACGCACCCACGTCCTCGACGTCTGCCTCATCCTCCACGCCGACCATACGATGAATGCCTCGACGTTCGCGGGGCGCGTGGTCGGCTCGACGCTGGCCGATCCATATTGCGTCGTCAGTTCCGCGCTCGGCGCGCTTTCCGGCCCGCTCCACGGCGGGGCCAACGAGACGGCGATGGCCCTCTTCCGCGAGATCGGCTCGCCCGAAAACGCGCGGCCGGTCATCGAGAAGATGATCGCCGAAAAGGCGAAGATCCCCGGCTTCGGCCACCGGGTCTACCGCACGATCGATCCTCGTGCCAAGGTGCTCAAAACCTTCGCCAAGTCGCTCGCGGACAAGAGCGGCAACCCGGAATGTGCAATCGCCAACGAAGTGGAAAAGGTGATGGCCGAGCACTACGGCGAAAAGGGGATCTGGCCGAACGTCGATCTCTATTCGGGGATCGTATATAACGAACTCGGCATCCCCGCCGAGTGTTTCACTCCCATCTTCGCCATCTCCCGCGTCGCCGGTTGGCTCGCCCACTGGCTCGAACAACGAATAGGGAACCGCATCTTCCGTCCGACGCAAAAGTACGTCGGCAAGTCCGATCGATCGTACACGCCGATGAACCAGCGATAGGGGGGGGCAGCCCCGCATCGCTCTTGGTCTTCCACTCGCCCTTCGTCCAACCTCCGCGCTGACGGCAGCTCGGCGCGCCAAACCGGGGTTCATGCGCCCGGCTGCGGGGCATCTTCAACATTCCCAATCAGATCCCTGTCAGTATCGGGACGTTTTCTAGGGTTATTGTGAGGGTGGGATCGGCCACGGAAGGCGGATACGGCCGTTTAGGGGATATTTTCACGGAGGGACCC
>JADFHG010000187.1 GCA_022567365.1 Planctomycetota bacterium
AGTTCCTCGTGGACGACTGGCTCTGGATCATCGACCCCCGAATGGTCCGTACTGTGGTCGTCGCCGTCGGCGGATGACCCCGCGTGCGCGCGGATGCGGCATCCAGCCGAATGTCAAAGCAAGTGCCGCGCACTCGGGTAGGGTGCCTCTTGGGGCACCTATTGTTCGTATCGACATGGTGCATTGAAATGCACCCTACGCCCTTTGCGGACGGCGTCCGGCCTGATCCAACACCCATCCAATCCGCACTCTCCGCTCCTCCATCCCCACCGATTGGGCGGTTTACAAGATCAGCGATCGGCGTTACGCTTTCGGCGCAGTGTCAGAATGGCCTCGCTCGGGGCAGTGCCGTAGCGGCGGCATCCGGGAGCTTGGTGATGGCTCCAATGACATCGTCGTCGGCCTGCGTTTTGGATGCTCAAACGGCCGCCACGGGGGGCGGCCGCTACTTTCTCAACGGCCGCCACGGGGGGCGGCCGCTACTTTTTGATGGTCTGCAAGGCGAAGTAACAACGCGAAAGATTAGCCATGATCAAGTTTGGTTCCGGGAATCTGCGGATTCCCAAGTTTGAAAAACCCGTCTACATCGTAGCCGGTGGGCTTACGGATTATCGCAAGCGCTATCCGGAAAAGAACTCGTGCGAACTGTGCATGGAAAGCGTGAACATGGCCGTTCGCGAGAACGACCTGAAGGTCTCGCCCGAGGAACTCCGGCGGATGGTGAACTGGTGCGTCTATTCGCAGTTCGCCGATCACTTCGGCGACCAGCTCCTGGCGGCCGCCAAGATTCATGACTATCTCGGCTTCGACCCGCTTGGAAATATCGAGGTCAAGACGGGCGGTGCGACCGGCGGCAGCGCTGTGTTGTCTGGCGCCCAAGCGATCGCATCGGGATACGCGAATTGCGTGCCGGTCGTCGGCTGGGAGCGGATGGACGAGGTCTCCACGAAGGTGGGCAATGCGTACATCGCCAGCGCCGCCTGCAAGGACTTCGAGAGCGAGCTCGGCTGGATGTACGCCAGCTACTACGCGCTGATGGCCAAGCGCTATCAACACGAAAACGAAGTGCCGCGAGAATCGCTCGCGAAGATCGCCTGCAAGAACCATGAGTATGCTTGCTACTCGCCCTATTCGCAGAACCCGGGCAAATACACGGTCCAAGACGTCCTCGAGAACGAAATGGTGTCGGATCCGCTGTCATTCCTCGAGTGCTGCGTGATGAGCGTCGGAGCGGCCACGCTCATCCTCGCGGACGAGGAGACGGCGTACAAGATCACGGATAATCCGATGCGCCTCACGGCCATCTGCGGCGGGACGCACACGCTGCGGACGGCCGACCGGCGGAACATGCCGATCCTGCTGCTGCCGAACGAGACCGAGGAGACGTACAAAGACTACTTCCACGGCAAACGAAACGAGTGGCCCGGTTTCAGCTCGTTCCTCGCGTCGCGAATGGCGGCATATCTCGCCTACAACATGGCCGGCATCAATGACCCGGTCGAGGATTTCGATCTTCTCGAGACGCACGATGCGTTTACGATCAGCGACATTCAGACGTACGAGGACATCGGCCTGCGGCCTTACGGGCGGGGGCGCGAGTTTATCGAATCCGGCGACGCCTACTTCGAGGGTCGCCTTCCGACGAATATGTCCGGCGGTCTGATCGGGACGATGCACGCCGTCGGCGCGACCGGCATCTTCCAGCTCGTCGAGTTACTCTGGCAATTGCAGGGCAATTGGGACAAGTTCCACGCCGACCCGGAGCGCTGGGAGCGCTACGGCAAGAAGAAACCGGAAGACTTCCGCAGTCTGCAAGTGCCCAACGCAAAGCGGGCCTGTGCGATCTCGCACGCGGGCACGGGTAGCCACGTGACGGTGTCTGTTTTGGAGAAGGTCTAAGCCATGGCAATCGAGCTGAACGACACGATCGCGGAAGTCCTCTCGGAAGATCCGCTGGTCATAAAGAACAAGAAAGACTGGTACCACATCCACTCGTACGGCGGGTGGGGTCGCTTCTTCACCGGCCTGCGCGAGGGCAAGCTGCTCGCCACCCGATGCGACAACAAGGAGTGCGGGGAGAACCGCATGTGGCTGCCGCCTCGATGTGAGTGTCCGGACTGCTGGGATAGGATGACGTGGGTCGAGGCGCCGACGGTCGGCGAGGTGTTTACCCACTCGACCGTGCTCTATCCCGGCGCGCCGTTCCGCCTGAGCACGCCCTGCCCGCTCATCAGCGTCGTGATCGAGGGCGTGTGCACAAAGCTGATGGGTTACATGAAGGTGGGCGAGCCGAAGATCGGCATGGCGGTGAAGGCCGAGTTCAACACGGAAAAGCCGACGAACACGATCCTCGACCTCGCGTGGGTTCCGCGATAGGCGATTGTCTGTTGGCGAAACGGCGAACAATGCCGCGCGGCGGCACTCCGCAGCGTGTCGCCGTCCTGCTGCCGCGCTTTTGCCCTCGCGTCGCCATCGCAGCCTGTTGAAGAACAACCTGTCTTGTGGGACCGACTTTCCAGTCGGTCATTTTCGGCCCGCCTGCGGCGTTTGACCGACTGGAAAGTCGGTCCCACATACTTCTTGAAGAGGCCGATAGTCGAGCAATACTCATCGACCGCCGCGTGCCCTGCGGACCCGCTGCGATGGCCCGCATCTTCCTTGCCTATTTCGCATCGTCCGGAACACGGGATGTACGCACGTCACTCCGCGCCACCGGGCTCGTCGATCGGTTCATCATCTGGTTCGGAAACGGCGTTGCCCGTGCTATCCCAATACTTGGCGCCCGGCTGTTCCGCGCCGGACCTGAAGAAACGTTCAAAGGCGAGCGTTCCATCCTCGTGCCAACCCTCGGCAGTGCCATCGAGCTTCCCGTGTACGTACGTCATTTCGGACGCCAGTTGCCCGTTCTCGTGCCATGCCAGTGATGCGCCGTATTCGACCCCGTTGGCATACCGCTTCATCCAAGCCTTCTTGCCGTGCTCGAACCATCTCGTGGCCGATCCGTGCTGCCGGCCTTCAGCGTAGTTGATGACGGTCTCGATCCGACCGGACACGTACCATGTGGTCCACTCGCCGTCGCGCTTTCCCCGCACAAATGAGCCCCGTGATCTCTCCTTGCCGTCCGCGTACCAACCGGTCCACGCGCCATGCTTTTGACCGGCATTGTACGCCCCCTTGGCTTCGAGCTTGCCGTTTTCATACCACAATCGCGAGAAGCCGTGCTCCTGTCCGCCCAAGAACTCGACTTGACTCTTCTTTTGCCCGTTTCGGTGCCACGTCGCCCATGGACCCTCGCGCTCACCATCGGCGAACCGCCCCTTCGATTTCGCGCGGCCGCGATCGTTCCAGGTCTCCCACGTCCCGGTCTTTCGCCCGTCCGTATATCGGCCCCGTGCCTTCTCCCGACCGTTCTCGTGCCAGGAAAGATACTCGCCGTCGATGCGCCCGTCGCGATAAACCGTGTACACGGCACGCGCGCCGTTCGGATGCCATTGGGCGAAACGTCCGTGATTGACGGGTTCTCCATCCGGGCCGGTCTTGACTTGCTTCTGCGTTTGCACGGTGCCGTTCGGCCAGCGCTCTTCGACCGTTCGGGTATCGCGACATGCGCCAGCGACGCTCAGGAACGCCGCAAACAAGAGGCGGACCACGCGTCGTCGTCGACTAGCAGTGTGTTTCGCAATTCCTGCGACTACGAGTTGCAACCGAGCCGCGGGCTTCAGCCCGCGCGGTGTCACGAACGATCGTGAACCTTCTCGGTCCCGGCAACTCCGCGCAGGCTGACGCCTGGCGCTCAGAGAAATGTGGGATTTGTGCGACACGATACTAGGTGATGTGTGTTCGACCATTTGCCGTGAGCCCGATCCGATCACCGCCCCCTCCATCAGCGTGTTCAAGAACCCTTTGTCCGAGCCTCACCAGAAAAGAAGCGATCCCCGATGAAGGCCGCAAGACTGCTCCCTCACACTTGCGGCTCCGTTTCTCCCGACCTCGCCTACGTTCGTATCCCGGCGGCGATGTGCATGCCGGAGCCGCCGCTTATCCCACACGCACCGCTTCGAAATCGAGCAACGCGTCGGCCTCTTCGACGATCAGCGCCTCGCCGGGATTGACCGGCGCGAACCCGTCCAGCGTCACAACGCGGCGGCGGCGATTCACGGCGACCAGCCCGTACTGAAGACCGATCACGTATTCCAGCAACATTGCCGCTTGGTCGGTTCTTTCGATCGAGCGAGCGGCAAAGTCCCCATCACCACCGGGCACTTCGATCCGGACCACCTGTCCACCACCTGCGATGGCGCCGCGGTGGACGTCGTCGTCGAACCCGCCTGGATCGACGACAACCTCCAACGCCGCCCCGTCGGCCCGCCAGCGAAACCGGTCGCGATCGCAGAAATCCTCGCCGGGATCGACCGCGAATCTGAAGTAGGAACCAAGACCGAACGATGAGACGATTCGATCCAGCCACTGAACGTATCGGGCGTAGGGGCCGTCGCCGCGCGGTATGACCACTCGCGCACGCTCGATCGGGCGCGACACCACGTCGATGAGGACCGCGAGATCATTGTCCTCGACGTCGAGCGACGTCGGGTGCTGCTGCGGCGTGTTGGACCGACGGAAGCCCGTCCGCTGCTCCCAGCTCGCGGCGAGCGGTATCCAGGCGAATCGAAACCTCGACGTGAGCGGCTGCACGTATGGGCACACATGGGGAGCCATCCGCACGAGCTGTTTGAACCAAAAAAACGCGCCGTACACGCTTTCGGCATCACCCCCTGAAAGCCCACTTCTGACGAGCACCACGGGTTTCGGCTTCAGCGGTAGACCATACATCTGATCCTCGCCACCGACCGTCACGAGCTGATGCGTGACTTCGTCCGCGGGCACGTCGTCGTCATGGACGAAGAAACCACTGAATCGAACCGCCATCTCCCGCAGCGTAAACCGAAGCCGCAACTCATTCTCGACCGGAACGACGTATTGCCCCAGTCCAACCTGATTGCGATCGAGGATGTTCAACAAGACGTGCATCGCGAGGCCGGGTTCGCCGAAGGTCGATGCATCGCCCTCGGCCGGCTCGATGTCGAGAACGAACAGTCCGCCGGCCCCGGTCTCCTTGTATAGGCAAATCGGACGATCGGACGTCGCGTCCTGATCGCACATGGAGGCGAGGATCGTCGCGAATCCGTGCCTCTCTTGAAACGCCTTTTGTTGGGCCGAGCACCGAATCTGGTTTTGCACGAAACCACCCGTCTTGGCGTCGGACCATGCGTACGCGAAGACGTCCTGCAGTGCAAAGCCACGGGTGACGAAGTTCCCGAAAACGACTTTCGCGTGAATCGGATCGTCAGGCTGCTTGATCCGGCGGATCTTGATCGCATCCCCCGCCAATCGCGCGAACGCCGGTAGAGAAATAATGACGATCCGGTCCGCGGCCAGGTTTCGCAGCGCCGCCAGCGAGCGGATGGCCTTGGGCGCGCGGGCGTCGGGCAGCAACAGGGCATCAGCGACTACGCCCACACGAGAGAGTTCGGACGGTGCGAGCGTCCGTACATTTCGCCCACCGAAGCACTCGGATAGCCGCTGGGTAATCGGGCGTGTGCTCGCCGTCTCCGAACATACGGCCACCGTCTTCACCCTACGGGGCACATCGACGGACACCGCGGGCGGGGGAATCGCCATCATGTGCGATTGCTCATCGGGCTCGATGATCTCGATGAAGCGGACCTCGTGAATTCGCGCCGTACCGGTTGCGGTTGCGATGCCCACCGAGACGCTGACCGTTCGCACGTCATCCGGCGCCTGAAAATACGCCCGGATGTCGATGGGCTCGGTGGCCCGATGGACCCCGGGCGTGACCAGCGGAGCACCATGCGGATGATCGTCCAGCAGCGGCTGAACAACGATAATGATGCCGCCGCTCTCGTCGGCGGACCGCAAGTCACCGCTCACGGTGGCCTCGACCCGATAGTAAAGACCGGGTTTGCATCGAACGGTCTGGGAAAAATAACCGGTGGCCGCCGATTCCTCGCCGCTGACGGTCAGAACCGCCGGCCCATCGTCGTGCGACTCGCGGGACCAGGTTGTGGAACGGCGATCGCAGTCCCACAGCCAGTTCCTCGGCGCGGTCTTGCCCAGAGCGAAGTCGGCGTTACGCAGAATGTTCACGTTATCAGTCAAGGAAAGTCCTTCCGTTGCCAAGGCTCGCGCAGCGTGTATAACGGCACGAGGATGGAAAGGCAACGGCTGTGCGTGGCAGCGCCGAGCAGCGGACGTCGACCGGGAACGGATCGGACGGTCGCGAAGGTGCCGTCGCGCGAGCAAGCAGGCAGCGCACAGGGGTGCGGCGGAAAACGAGCGGATGTCAAAAAAAGCCGACACGCCCGAAGTGGCTTCTGAAGAAACTGCGGTCGCGGAATCCTCGGACACCCGGTGTGGCGAAAATGCCCCTGCCTCAGACAAGGCCGGCGCGGAAGACGCCGATTCGGGGGTTTCCGACGGGGCTTCCGGCCCCGCGAGTGAACCGTCCGAGAAGTTCGCGGAAGGCTCGGTCCGCGACACTGACCATGAGATCACGATCGTATCGACCGTCGAAGCCCTGCTGTTCTCGACCAACGTCCCGCTGACGGCCCGAAAAATCGCGGGTTTGATCGGAGTCGGCGACGCGGGCGACGTCAAGAAACACATCGAGACGCTCAACGAGCGATACGAGCGTTCAGGAGCGTCATTCCGCATTGTGCCGATCGCCAAGGGCTATCAGATGCACACGCTGGCGGAATACGCGCCCTGGGTCAGCAAGCTCAACAAGGCCCGCGCCGACTCGCGCCTCTCGACGGCCGCCCTGGAGACACTGGCGATCGTCGCGTACAAGCAACCGAGCCTGCGGGCGGACATCGAGGCCATTCGCGGCGTGGCCGTGGGCGAGATGCTCGTTCGACTTCGAGAACTCAACCTCGTGCGGATCGTCGGGCGTGCGGAGGAGATCGGTCGGCCCCTTCTTTATGGGACGACCGACCGATTTCTCACCGTCTTCGGAATCGCATCGCTCAAGGATCTTCCGCCGCTCGATGACGACGCGGACCGAGCAGTACCCCGGCTCAAGGTCGCCAACGATGCGACCGACGATGCGCCGGGCGAAACACCGGCAGCCCATCGACAAGCCGATCCCCCGGTCGCCGATGACGATCGCGGCGGGGTCAAGGACGACCGCACCGCGAACGACG
>JADFHG010000188.1 GCA_022567365.1 Planctomycetota bacterium
GTCGCTTTTCACAAGTTCTTGGAGGTCGCGAACAAGTGTCAACCTGCGCTCAAGACGGGCGACTACCGGATCGAGCGCTTCTGCTGGACTCTTTGCTGCCATTGGGTTATCCTACCAATCGGGGACCGATAAACCGACCCTTGCCCTCGTAGTATACAACGACAACAAGGCGTCGTCAAGCTCCACGATTGGTGCATCGGCCAAGGCAAGCGATCCTATTGGGGGTTCGGAAGATGTGCAAGGCAAGAAACCGCGAAAAACGGCTAGAACCAACAACGATGGCGCCACTTTCCGTTGATGACGCCCTCCGCGGCGCGATGGAAATCCCGCCTCCGGCCAGCGCAAAGGCCAAGAAACGCAAATCTAAGAAGAAAACCGTAAAGAAGAAGTGACGGACCTAGGCCGGATCACACGCGCACACCACATCTTGTGCATGGTTTGTTAAAGGGATAATTCCGATAAAAACCGAACACAAGACCCTTTGCCAAGAAATGCCGCGGGCGGTAGGCGTGAAACAGGATGGGTGCCAACGGGGTCCATGGCAGATTTGGAGGTCTACGCAAGCGGGGTGGCGAGGCTCCGGGCCAGCCCAAACACCCGCCGAAGCCAAGATCCCGCCGAGCCCATTGCTGGAAATCCTACCGGGTGGGGGTCGAAAGGGCGGCCGTCGCCGTTCGGAGTCGACCGGATTCCCGCGGGCGTATCGCGATCAGATCGCCGGTCCGGTCGCGCTACCGCACGTTGAAATACTTGGCCTGCTTGTGATGCACGATCAGAGCGGTCGTGCTCTGCTCCGGGTCCAACTGAAACTCCTGCGACAGCTCCACGCCGATCCGCTCGGGTTTGAGCAGCGGCCAGAGCTTGACCTGGTCTTCGAGGCGCGGACACGCCGGATAGCCGAAGCTATAGCGCGACCCCTGATAGCGCTGCTTGAAGATGTCTTGCTTGTCCCGCGCGTCGGAGCCGGCGATGCCCCATTCGACGCGGACCTGCTTGTGGATGTATTCGGCCAAGGCCTCGGCGATCTCGACGCCCAGCCCGTGCAAATGGAGGTAGTCCTTGTAGCGGTCGGCGGCGAACCACTCGCGGGCAACGTCGCTCACGCGCCGCCCGGCGGTGACCACGCTGAACGCGGCGACGTCGAACTCGCCGCTATCCACCGGCCGGAAGAAATCGCTCAGACACCAGTAGGGCGGCTTGCCCTGTCGGGGGAAGTCGAACGAAGCGAGTTGGGTCTCTCGATCGTTCGGGTCGTACACGATGAGGGCATCCCCATCCGCCTGCGCCGGCCAGAATCCGTAGACCGCCTGCGGTTGCAGGATGTCCTCGCGTTCACACGTCGCGATCAGCTCCCGCAGAATCGGTCGAACCTCGTCGTTGATGTAGCGTTTGAACTCCTCTACGGATCGTCGGTTTTTGCGGTATTGCCATTGCACGTGAAACAGCATGTTGTCGTTTAGATACGCGGCGGCCGCGCGGGGCTCGATCCGTTCGATCACCCTTGATCCCCAGAACGGCGGCTGCGGAATCGGTTCGGTGCGCGAGATGTTCGACTTCGGCCGGTCGTACGATCGGTGTTTTCGCGGTTCGCCGGGACGGTCGATTCCTTTCGGGGGGGGCGATGCGGTGCGCGGGTCCGTCGGCCCGTCGCTCGCGGCGCCCGACGGCACGACGGCATGAGACCGCTTGCGCGGTGCCGGGCGCGTCGCGGTGCCGGCGGCGATCTCGTCCATCAGCCGAAGGCCCTCGAACGCGTCCTTCGCATAATAGAGCGGCCCGTCATATTCGATGCGCAGATCCTGTTCGACGTATTTTCGCGTCAGCGCGGCTCCGCCGAGGATTACCGGCAGCGACTCGCCGCGCTCGTTCAGCACAAGCAGGTTTTCCTTCATCACGACGGTTGATTTGACCAGCAAACCCGACATGCCGATCGCGTCGGCGCTGTGCTGGGCGCAGGCGTCGATGATGCTTGCGATCGGCTGTTTGATCCCCAGATTGACGACGTTGTAGCCGTTGTTCGTGAGAATGATATCGACCAGATTCTTGCCGATGTCGTGCACGTCGCCTCGAACCGTCGCGAGGACCATCGTGCCTTTGGAGGCGTCGTCGCTCTTGTCCATGTGCGGCTCGAGGTGGCGTACGGCCGCCTTCATGGTCTCGGCTGATTGGAGCACGAAGGGTAGCTGCATTTGCCCGGCGCCGAAGAGGTCGCCGACGGTCTTCATGCCGTCCAGCAGAATATCGTTGATGATATCCAGAGGACGATAGGTGCGCATGGCCTCGTCCAGTTCCTCCTCGAGACCGATTCGGTCGCCGTCGATAACGCGCAGCTTCAGCCGTTTTTCCACCTCCTTGGGTCGTTCCCGCTGCTTGGTCGCGTCGTCCTCGACGTCCTCGAACGCTTCGAGGAGTTTGTGCAACGGGTCGTAGCCGTCTGATCGGCGGTCGAAGACGAGATCCTCCGCCATGCGTCGGTGGGCATCGTCGATCTTGTAGAGGGGGACGATCTTCGACGGGTGCATGATCGCCGCGTCGAGGCCGGCCTCTTGGGCATAGTGGAGAAAGACGCTGTTGAGCACGCGCCTTACGGGCGGTTTGACGCCGAAGCTGATGTTGCTGATGCCGAGCACGGCGTGCGTGCCGGGGCATGCCTCCTTGATCCGCGTGATCGCATCGAGGGTCTCCATGCCGAGGCGACGGTCGTCCTCGTTGCCGGTGCAGATCGTGAACGTGAGCGAGTCGAAGATCAGATCCGAGGGGCGCACACCGTGCCGCTCTGTTACGATCTCGAATATCCGCCTGGCGACGGCGATCTTTCGATCGCACGTCTTGGCCATTCCCTCCTCGTCAATCGTCAGCGCGATCAGTGCCGCACCGTGACGCTTGGCAAGGCGACAGACTCGATCGGTCTTCTCCTCGCCGTCCTCGAGGTTGATCGAATTGATGACGCACTTTCCCCCGGCCAGCGAGAGCGCGGCTTCCAAGACCGGGTATTCCGTGCTGTCGATGACCAGTGGGGCGGTCACGTCGGTCACGAGTCGCTTGAGCAAACCGGTCATGTCGGCGACTTCGTCGCGCCCGACGAACGCCGTGCACACGTCAAGACAATGGCTGCCGAGCCGGACCTGCTCGCGGGCGACGTTGACCATGCCGTCCACGTCGCCGGCCTCGAGCAACTCGCGAAACTTCTTGGATCCGTTGGCGTTGGTACGCTCGCCGATGGCGAGGCAGGCGTTTTCCTGTCGGATGGGCACGGCCTGATAGAGGCTGCTGATCATCGCTTGCGTTTGAACCGTGCGTTTCTTGGGCGGTGGACCCGCCGAACCGTCGCCCAGCTCCTGAACCGCATCGACGACGGCGGCCAAGTGCGCGGGGGTCGTGCCGCAGCAACCGCCGACGATGTTGATCCCGTCCACGTTGATAAACTCGACGAGCCATCGCGCCAGCTCGTCCGGTGTGAGGGCGTAATACGGCTGTCCATCGACGAGTTGCGGTAGACCGGCGTTGGGCTGGACGATGAGCAAGCGATCGCAGTGGCCGCTCAGATAGCGGATGTGCTCGCTCATTTCCTGGGGACCGGTCGCGCAGTTGAGACCGATGGCACCGACCTGGTCGTAGGCCTCGAGCGCGGTAACCGCGGCCGCGATCTCCGTACCGACGAGCATCGTGCCGGTGCTTTCGATGGTCACCGTGCAAAGCAGTGGCACGTGCCGCGTCCGATCGTTCATGGCGTCGCTCGCCCCGACGATCGCGGACTTGGCCTGAAGAATGTCCTGGCAGGTTTCCACGAGAATCGCATCGACGCCGCCGTCGAGCAGACCGCGCGTCTGCTCCGCGTAGCTGTCCACGAGCGTGGCCCAATCCGTGTGCAGCAGCGAGGGCAGCTTCGTGCCCGGTCCGAGCGAGCCGACGACGAACTTCGGCCGGTCCGTCCGCTCGAAGGCGTCGCGTGCCTCGGAGGCGATCTCTGCGGAGCGTTTGTTGATCTCGTAGGTCCGATCGACGAGGTCGAAGTCGGACAGGACGACCTTGTTGGCACCGAAGGTGTTCGTCTGAACCGCGTCACAACCAACGGCGAAAAACGACCGGTGAAACTCGCGGACCCAGTCCGGCTGCGTGAGCGTGAGAATGTCCGTGCAGTTTTCTCGGCCGTCATAGTCCGACAGCGAAAAGCCCGCTTGCTGCGCGGTGCTGCCCACCGCCCCGTCGAAGACGAGGACACGCTGACGGGCGACATCAAGAAGATTCGGTCTGTTCATGGTGTGCCGTTATTCGGCCGCGGTTTGTTCGTAAGTCTCGATTCCATATCACGCATCGGTCGGTGGCAGGGGCCGCCGTCCCCGAGCTGCCGTCCATCTTCTCCAAGGGTGCCGATATTCAGTAGTTATTTACGTTTTCAAGCGAAAGTGCTTTCGGGGCCACCGTCTTGTCAAGACGAACGTCCGGTTGATGAAACGGCCCGACGGCGTTCAGGCTCGAACACGAGACAGTTCGGTTTCTTCCAAAGACAGCGCACCGCTCGGTTTCACTTCGACTGTTGGGTGCCATGGGCAAGCGGTAGCTCGCCCGTGTCTCACGGAGCCGGCGGACGGGCAAATGAGTTTGCCCAGGTTGCCCGTCGAGGTCGCGCAACGGCTTCTCAGTACGGTCGGGTCACGACAGTGTACGTCACGCCCGTATGGCTCAATGTTCGTCGGTAGTACGTGTCAGCAAGGTTGTAGAATGTCACACCGTCGATCAGGACCGTGTTGCATCCCGTGGGCAGCGTGTAGACCGTCGCCCCGATCGGCGGCGGCACCACGATATACGTCACGCCTACGCCGTGCGCCGCCCGCTGATACCATACGCCGTCGTGGTAGTGATGCCTGATCCCGCCGACGAAGATCGCGACGCACTCCTCGGGAATGATGGTCACCGTCGCGCCGATCGGCGGTCGAACGGCCACGTATACCGGCGTGCCGTCGATGTATCTTCGATCATAGAAGACATCGTCGTGGTGGAAGAACGTCGTACCGCTGATGACAACCGTCGTATGACCGTGCGGCAAGACGGAGATCCTTACGCCCCACGGTGTGCGCACGGACACGTAGCGCACGTGGCCCTCGTGAAACGTCCGATGGTAGTAGACGCCGTCGTGGTGGTAGTAGGTCCGGTCGTGGAGACGGACGACCGTGTGCTGATGCGGCAAGCTTCCGAGCACGCGGGTATGGTGCGGCCGGCGGACGACCCTCGGTCCCAAGTGCCGCGTATGCACGGGGCGAACCGAACCCCGATGGACTCGTCTGGCGGCGTGCCTCCGACCGGATGCACGCCGAGCCCCGCGCGTTGCCCGTTTCTTGCCCATTTCGCCAAACGGCGATTGAGCGGCTTCGTCCGTATCTTCGTCGGCGTCGGCCGCGTCGGCAAACGCGGGCATTATGTCAATGCGCTGCGCGCCTTCCGGCGGTGCGAATGCGAACACGGAGTCGGACAACTTGGGCGAGAGATCCCACGCGGATAGCGTGGCCACGTAGCGCGACTGTTTGGGTTCGGTCTTGTATGTGATCGACAGCTTTCGCGGAAGCGGTATTTCGCCCGAGTCGATCCATATCTCCCAGTCGAGATCCGCCTGCGTGAACGCCAAATGGTGGCACTTCGTTCCGTCGATGGTCTCCTCCCCAACGTATCGGCCCGACGTGACGCCTTCCGTCATTGCGCCGTACACGTCGCGAAGAAGCAGGTCCGTCAAGGGCAGCGGCAGCGAGAACCGGCCCGACGCGTAGTCGAGCATGCCCTCGATGGTCGCCGGCGCATCGACGCGGGCGTACGCATTCTGACTTTCGTCGAATAGGGTAAGCGTCTCGCCGTCGTAGACGAGTGTTTGGACGCCGTCCACACCGTCCACGGTCGAGAGCAACCTGTCCGGACGCCGGATCGAGAATCGTCGCCGCGCCGACTTGGATTGCTTGTCGCCGGAATCACCGGTAACGTCCATCGTGTCCGTGGCCTGAAACGTAATCGCACCGGCTTGGCCGAGCGCGTCGCTCATCCGCTCGAGCACGTCGTCGGCTTTGGCTTCGATCGACGGTTTCGCGCCCTTTGCATCGTCTCCAAGGACCGCACTCGCGCCAAGAGCGCACAAGATGCACGAGAACACCGCCACCGTTCGCTCATTCGTTCGATTCATTGCTCGGATCATGATTGGCCTCCATGTTGTGCGTCCCCGGTCCGCACCGGCACGAATCCGGGCAACACAGTCTGGAGAGCATAGTGCCCGGTGCACGAAACGGCAACGGGATCGACGGTGTGGCGAGGGGGTGGGGTGCATGGCAGATTAGGCGACGCATGCGACCGGGAGGGCTACGCCGATCCGCAGAGTGCGCTGGATTAACGCGGGCGAGGCTCCCGAGGGAGGGCGAGGCTCCCGCCGAGCCGAATCACAACCGCGCGCCATGAAGAACCGCTCGGCAGGAGCTTCGCCCTCCGAAGGACGTCTGTCGCAACCGGCACATGGATGGTTCACGCATTACTAATTGCGATAGACGATGCGCCCTCTCGTCAGATCGTAGGGCGAAATCTCGACCTTGACTCGGTCGCCGGGGAGGATGCGGATGTAGTGCTTGCGCATTTTTCCGGAAATGGTCGTGAGGATGAGGTGCTTCTCCTCGCCGAAGTCGGCCTCCACACGGAACATCGCGTTGGGCAGCGCCGAAACGACGGTCCCCTCGACTTCGATTGCACCAACCTTCGCCATCTGTTTCTCTCAATTCGGCGATTCGATCGACCCTGCCATCGCGGACCATGCCGGCCGGCGACCGAAACCCCCGCCTCGATCCGGGGTGGTCGAACCGTTCGTCGATCAACAAGTATAGCCTTTCGTCCCGATCAGGCAACCCCGCTGCCACAATCCGATCGCAGGAAGGCGCGATCCGCTCCGGTTGACCGGGAATGCGGGCGTTTGTCCCGGTTGGGCGAATTAGAGGACGAACGCCCTACCAGCGCAGCGACGCCAATCATGAAAGTAGCGGGTTCAACGGGAGAGCGAGGCTCCCGGGGAGTGCGAGGCACCGGTACAGCCGGGCCGCCGGCGGGCTGACCCGTTGCCGGCGCCGAACCGATTCGCAACCTCGCGTCACGACGGACGGCTCACCTGCGAGGTTCCCCCTCCCAAGGACGTCTTTCGTAACCCGCACAATGAAGGTTGACGCGTCACTACTCCGTCCACCGTTTCCAATC
>JADFHG010000189.1 GCA_022567365.1 Planctomycetota bacterium
AGTGTGGCCCGCCCGGATTCACAGGCCGACAGGCGCGCGAACTCGCCTGGATCCCCGTTGTGGCCGGGACGTGGACACCGGAAAAGCTTCCCAAAGCTCAGTTACGGGCGCGACGTCTGATGCGCCCGTCGCCGCCCATATTTTGGTGCTCATTATGGGTTTCCGTCGTCGAAACGTATCGGAATCGGTACAACTCCGTCCGATAATCCGTCGTAGGTGAACAAAATCGTCCGACACGCGAATCGCATGTTTCGCGAAGCCGACAAAATTTCTCCGAAAAAAAGAGACGGGAGGGTTGATCGGGCGGCTGTAGCCTGATAGACTCGGAGACGGCAAAAGGGGTAAGGTCTCGCGGGTGTGGTGTAACCGTTTTGGGTTGGGGTACATCGGGCGTTGCGTGGCATCGAAAGAAGTAGTGAGGAGGAGAGATGAGGCTTCCGACTTTCATAATGAAAACGGTTGCGTGCGTGTTGCTCGTCTGCGGTTCCGTGGCCGTGGCGGGTCCGCTGGCAACCGATCCCAGTGCCTTCGCATCCGGCACGGCGAGTTTCAATGCGACCGGGGATTCCGGATCGCTTTTGGTCGATCTTGATTTCGCCGTGTTTGAGCCGGGTGTGTATCCCGATGACGGCGTGCTCGGTAACGACCCGTCGAACGGCTCCGAGTGGGTGTACGCCTATCAGGGCTTCAACGTCGGCGGCGCCGGCGACAAGGTCTACAGCACCGTGACGATCGGACTGCTGGAAGGCAGTCTCGCGGGCAACGATGGAGACGATCCGCTCCACGTGATGCTCGGTGGCATCGGCCCCATCGTGACGTTCGTTGGCGTGGACAGCGTTGTGTACAACTTTTCGCCCCAAGTAGCACCGGGCGAATTCTCGACGGTCCTGCTCTTCACGAGTCCGAACGAGCCGTTCCTTGACGGCGCCGCTTCGGTGATCAATGGTGGGCTAAGCGATACTCAAACCGGTATTCCGACGCCTGTTCCCGAGCCGGCAATGTTGGTGCTCATGGGGCTGGCCGGTCTGGCTGTCGTCCGCCGTCGCCGGGCGTAGCACGCGACCGAAACGCCTCCGCATCACCGTCGTGGCGCGACGGTTAGGAACGGGCGGCGTTGGCGAATCGAGACAAACGCATAATCAACCCGGCGAACCGCTCCAATGGGAACACGGTCGCCGGGTCGCTTTTTGCGCGGTCCGGGTCGTCGTGAACTTCCATGAACACCGCGTCCGCGCCTGCGGCGACCGCCGCCGACGCGAGGGTCGGCACATACTGCCGATGCCCGCCGCTCGACTTGCCCGCCGCGCCGGGCCACTGACAGCTATGGGTAGCGTCGTACACCACCGGACCGAACACCTGCATCCGCTCGATCGCCGTCATGTCGTTGACCAGCCGGTTGTATCCGAAGAACGTCCCTCTTTCCGTAAGCGTGTAATTGTCGCAACCGGCCGCGCTTAGCTTTGCCACCACGTTGCCCATCTCCTCGGGCGACATGAACTGCCCCTTCTTCACGTTGACGCAGCGCCGGGTCTTAGCCGCCGCAACGAGCAGATCCGTTTGTCGGCAAAGGAAGGCGGGGATCTGGACGCAGTCCAGAACCTTGCCGGCCGGCTCGGCTTGCGCGGGCTCGTGAATATCCGATAGCACCGGCACGCCGACCTCGGCTCGGACCTTGGCGAGAATCGCAAGTCCGTCCTCGAGTCCGGGTCCGCGGTAGCTCTCGATGCTCGATCGGTTGGCCTTGTCGAAACTCGCCTTGAATACGAAGGGCATGTCGAGCTTGCGGCAGTGGCCCGCCAGCGCGTCGGCGAGACGCAGCGTGTGGTCCGACGATTCGATGACACAAGGACCGGCGATGATCGCGAGGGGCGCTCCACGCCCCACCTTCACCGGTCCGATTTGTGCCATCCTGCCGTCCACGCGTTTTTCCTTGTCGGATGTCGAAGGAGCCGCAACAGGGCGGGCGCGAAGGCGATAACACGTCGCAGCACGGTTCGTCCGGTTCCGGGTCGTTCGGCCTGCCGAGTTTCGATCGTACCGTAAATGCTGCTCGGCGCACGGTCAACCGGTCGTTGTGTACAAGACCACGCGGCCTGCCCGCTTTGGGGGATTTACCCCATCGACCGGATGCGCGCCGGATGTCGCGATTCGTCGCGTGGCGTAAGAAACCCCGGTTTTCACGATATTGCGGCATGGGAAACGCAAGCGGGCGCAATTCCGTGACGTGGACCTGTGTTTGTCGCTTCGAACTGGTACGACAAATGCTCTGATCGACCTGTGGTAAGGAAGGCAAGAAAAATGGTCGCGTATCGTCAAGGCAACATGAGCATCGCCGGGGCGCGTTCGGCGGACACCATCCCCGCAGCGCCCGCCGTTGCCATCCACAGCCGGGTACGCTGCCTTCTCGGTGCGGGCGGGGATCTGGTCGACATTCGCCAGGATGCGGTTGGCGCAATCGGGTTGACACTGGTCGACGTCAGCGGGCACGGTCCCGAGGCGGCGCCGGCCGCAAGCCGCGTCCGCGAAGTTCTCGCAGGCCTCGATGAGCAAGATCGCAATCAGCACACATGGGTCCACGACCTCAATACGAGGCTCTGCGAAGTGTTGGACGGGGACAGATTCAGCGCGACGCTCAGTGCTCGCGTCCACGCCACAACGCGCCCGGGCACGCTGGGCATGACGGTGGTCAACGCGGGGATGCCGACGCCCTTCGTCTATCGGACGGCCACGGGAAACGTCGAGCGCGTCGCAAACGGCGCCCCGCCGCTGGGCGTTTTCGATGAAGATTCCTGGCTGCCGGAGGCAATCCGATTGACGCTCGATCCGGGCGACGTCGTCGTTTTTGTGACGGACGGTGTCACGGAGACGTGCCGCGGCGATGGTGAACGATACGGTTTCGATCGGGTCGCGTCGCTCATCGCGACCGTCGCCCGCGCAGGTGGAGCGGCGGTGCTGTCGGAACTTTCGCAGGCCGTCGCGCGATTCCGCGACGGTGAGCGCGTCGAGGACGACGTGAGCATCGTGGTCATCGAGGCCCGGTCCGCCGAGTCCACTGCCGCGGAACCCGTTGCGGCTTAGAGCGTATTCGACCGCTTCATAGCATCCGCCACCGGTGGGGGACAGCCGCTACTTATTCAACGGGTTGCTGCCGGAGCCGACGGACCCGCGGATCAAGTTTGACGATGCTCTAATCCGGTAGGGACAGGCCTAGGAATTCCTCGTACACGCCGGCACCGTTGAGTAGGTCGATCACGCGGAGCACGTCCGACGGATTGGTCAGCCCGCTTCGATCGATGTCGGTCTGATACTCCGCGAGCGGATCAATCGCGCCGTTGAGCGCGTCGATCAACACCAAGACATCGTTCGCCGACGCCTGCGTGTCGCCATTGACATCGCTCGGCAGTGCCGCGATCCGAACCTCGCTCCCGCTGGGCACGTGCGTTAGCGTCGTCCATTCGACCAGCGCGATCCGTTCGCTGAGCGATACTATCACGTTCGGACCGTCGACGGCGATTGCGGCGACCGTCGGGGGATCGTCGTCTCCCGTATGGGTCACAAGGAAATCGTCCGCACTGATGCAGCCGACGTCGGCGCTGAACACGAGATCGAACGCATCCCATCCGGCCGGATTTCCACCGTCGGGGTCGGATGGTTGACGGGCGTCGATCGCACCGTGCGGCGGATAGCTATCGACGATCGTGACAACCCCGCCGCCGCCGCCGGCTCCCGGAGCGAGCACGTCGACGTCAACCGACACCGGGGAACCGGGTAGAAACAACCCGATCGTCGCCACCGAAGGGGAAGGCGGCGCATCCGCGTCGAATCTAAAGTTGTTGAGCATGCCCCACCGCAGCGCGTTGGCGAACTGATCGACGGCGTACTCATCCGTCGACCAGACAAGCTCGCAATCGCCCGACAACGACGCCCAATCCGCGCTCGAATATGGCGATCCGCTGTGCGGGTCGACGTCGCGAAAACCGACGTTGCTGACGTTGACACCCGGAGGCACTTCGATTGTGAACGCACGCGCCGCGCGCTGCGAGTAGGAGTTGTGAAGCGCATACTCATAGTGCCAGGTGCCGTCGCCGTTGTCCGTGACCTTGTAGGCGAGTATGAACCCTCCGTCTCCGGCGACGTCGACCGTTTCGACTTGGACGTCGGGCTCCGTCGCTTGCCAGGCCATGATCGCCGGTGTTCCCTGCACGGTGGATTCGGCGGTGACGATCGTGAACTCGTCCGGTCCGGTCAACAGCACAATCGCCGCCCGATAAGCGGCGTTGTTGGCTTGGTTTCCCGCTTGCGCGTCTTCGTACCAGACGTAGTGACCTTCGACAAAGTACTGCGCACCCGCGTTGACATCCGGATCAATATCCGCGTCCCGCACCTGGACGCGCCGCCCGATCGTGGCCTCCGGTGCCGGTGCGTCCCAGGGGTACTCTATGTCCCCCGTGACCGGATTGACGAGATACCGCGGACCCAAATTCGACTGCGATCCATTGAAGTTCGCGCTATAGGGGTCCGCACAACCGACGCCCAGAGTGTCTTCGCAACTCGGTCCGGTCGGCTCGCACGGACCGCAAAGCCCGTCCATCTGGACGGCACAGACGGCGTGTTTGACCCAACTCATGCCGATCTGTTCAAACCGTCCATCCTTCAGGCGAAAGATGTTCTGCGCGATGACCGGGTGCATGCTCGTATTCGAAACCCAACTCAGCGGCACGTCGCCGACGTTGCATGACGTCGTGGCCACGGAGTATGCCGTGATGTCGCCGACGCGCCCCCATCGCTTGACGCTCGACAATGCGCCGACCGTCCCGTCGGCGTTGTCGCCCCCAGCGACAACGGCACCCGCTTCGACTTGCGCGCCAAGACCCTCGGGCGCGCGTGATTGCGCAACGGACGCACCGACCGCGACGGCGATCGTCGCACCGGCGACGGCCAACCAGCAGACGTGGATCGTGAACCGCTTCATATTTCCGCCTCCTCCAGTCAGAACCCGGCGTGATGCCCGCGACGCTCCACGAGGGTGCTTCGCGGAACTAACGCGCCGAAACGAACCAGCGCCGCAGCACCCGAGTCGCCTGGCCGATCCCCCTACGAGTATACCGACTACCGCACTCGCGTGCCAGTGCATGCCCGTGAAGCGTATTCGGACGTTTGGGCTGCTTGTGCAAGGTCCAAGACTGCCTTCGGTGACAGGTGAGCGATCGGCACATTTTCGGAACCGGTGATGGATGCGTGCGTCGGAACCGTCGCACCTCGGAGTCGATGAGTTCGTTTCTGGAGAACCCGGACTCTGTCGGTGGATCCGGCTACGGCGATTGCACGACTCGGTGCGAGTGCTCGATGACGGGTGAAGTGTTCAATCGATACGGGAATCTCCGCGGGGCCGAATGGGAGGGCGAGGCCCGTGCTGTAAACATCATTGCTTCCGGGATTGGTTCTTGGCCTCCTGGAGGATTCGAAAGACGGATGTGTGTCCACCCGCAATCGGTATGGGGTCGGGCTTTTTCCGCCGTCGGGTGGTCGGGGCCTTCAGCCACCGGTCGTGCCAGGGGTTTCCCAGGTGCTGGTGTAGTCGGTGTTGGACGTAGTTCCGGGAGTGCGGCCGCGCGAAGGCGGACTCGATCATGCTCGCGTCTCCCAGCACGCGCAGCGCGATCAACTCGCGGCGTACATCATCGAACAGGTTTTCGGTCGAGATCGTTTCGCGCCGGCGCCCGGTGTCAGAGGCGACGTGCGCGCGGACCAGTTGGATCACGTTGTACAAAAGCAGGCAGAAGGCGCATTGGAAGATGCCGGCCTGCGGGGAACTGCCGATCAGGCGACTCAAGTGGAGCACGTCGGTAATCTGGTGGAACATCCGCTCGATGCCCCACCGCATCCGGTACACGGCCGGCAGATCTCCGGCGGGACACGCGTCGGCATCCAGCAGGTTGGTGACCAGGATCACGGCCTCGTCGTCGGAGCGCAGCAACCTGATTCGCCGGACGTACAAACGCTCGGCGGGTTTCCCGGGCGAGCCCAACCAGCCCCACTCCTCTTCGTACGCACGCCCCTCCGCATCGGCCCCGGTGCGGAGTGTATGGCTTTCATCCCTATAACAATACATATTTAGGTGATAACGCACCAGATAGAAATCCCCCTCGGTCGCAAACCGCTTCGGCTGGATCAGGTCGCAGAATTGCCGATCGGCGACGTGCAGCCGCGGGCGATCAGGAAACAACGCCCGCACTTGGGGCAGCAGTTCGGGAACCAACGGACAGTCATTCGTCTCGGAAGTCCGGGTGGGCGCTCATGGCCACGGCGATCCCCTGGTTCAGCCACAAGGCCGCCAAGGCTTTGCCGCCCAACGGCGTTCCTTGAACACCCCGAACGGGTTTCAGACGCTTGGCCACCCTCTTGATTTTCTTGCCGTCGTGTGCGAACACGTTGAAGCTCTGGAGGCTCGCCGGCAGCGGCAACGCCGTGGCACTCGGAAACAACGCGCGGACGCGCTCGGTGGTTCGAGACAGAAACGCCACGCTCAGGGGCACCGGAATCCGCCGCAGTTTTCCGTAAGCCGCCGGGTCGCTGACGGGCATCGCAGCCCGCTCCCGTGCCGCCCGAAAACTCTTGCGTCCGCTCCCCGCGTGTTCGAGCAAAGCGTCGGCCATCAGTTGCACCAAGCCCGAGAAGGTCAACGTCTTCTCGTAGCTTCGCCCTCGATTCTCAGCAAACAGCGACTGCAGAAACGCGGGCTCCAACACGTGCGAGAGCACCATAAGCACCACACCGGCCAGCCGACTTGCCGGGCCAGCGGCAACCGCGCCAGCACCTCGCGTGTGAATCCATTCACGGCATGCCTCCTCCTGACGAACAAGATTACGGTCGTAACCTAAGTCCGCGGGCAAGAATAAAGTATACAACTCGCATCGCGAAAGCCGCTGAAACAGGATCGTTTCGCGAGGAATCTGTGGAACTTGTTCTTGCGCGGCTCCTAAGTATCGTCGGACAAAGGACCTGCGCAGCGAGAAAATGTTTACAGCACCGGCTTCGCCCTCCCAATCACCTAGTACCGCGTTTCATAAATAGTACGACTATTCTGGCGCTCCGGCGAGGCTGTGCCGATGACTGATAGATGGAATAGGAATGGCAGCAATGAGTACATGGAGGTTCCATCATGCCCGTTGCCCCGG
>JADFHG010000190.1 GCA_022567365.1 Planctomycetota bacterium
AGTCCGTTGAAGAAGTAGCGGCCGCGCCCCGTAGCGACCGTGGAAAGCCCAATAACGTCGGCCGGCGACACCGCCATCGGGTTCCTCGACAGGCCGAGCGACTTGTCACGCTGACCACGAAGGTGAGATTTGTCCGTCACCGGTGGCTGATAACTGATAACTGATAACTGACGACTGACGGCTGATAGCTGATAACTGATGACTGACGACTGATCACTGACGCCTGACATCCCGGTTCGTTATCGCCACTTCGCCGCGCGGTCCATCTCCCGTTTGTGCTGGCGGTCCCTGAGGGTTTGGCGCTTGTCGTGTAGCTTTTTTCCAACGGCGAGACCGAGGACGACCTTTGCGATACCCCGTTCGTTGAAGTGCATGCTAAGCGGGATGAGGGTCTGCCCTTTTTGCTCGACCTTCGGTCGAAGCTTCCGCAGTTCGCGACCCCGGACGAGCAGTTTGCGTCGACGGATGGGATCGTGTTCCTGAATGGTGCCGTGCTTGTAGGGACTGACATGACAGCCGATAAGCCAAAGTTCGCCTCTCTCGATCCGCGCGTAGGCCTCCTCGATGGACACCGTACGGGCGCGGAGGCTCTTGACCTCGGTACCCGTCAGGACGATTCCGCACTCGATCTCTTCGAGAATCGTGTATCGGAAGCGCGCCCTGCGGCTCCGGCATATCGTGCGATCGACCGGTTTGCCTTTCCTTGCCATGTAGTTTTCACTGCCATACTTCAAACGGTTCGTCAACGGGACCGTATTCCGCGACGCCTGGTGCGTAATTCTAGATACGTTAGGTGAGGCCGCAACGCTTGGCGCGCCGATCGGGTATAATGAGAAGGGTAGGTGACGACATGATCGACAATAGTAGCCCACGCTCCCGCGATCGGGAGGCCGAACGGCAGCTGATCCTTCGCGCACGCGATGGTGAGCCTGCGGCGCTGCGCGCCCTGATCGATGGGCACAAGGACCGCCTGTACGCCTTCATTTGGCGCATGGTCCGCCACCACCATGACGCGGAGGAGATATGCCAGGAGACGTTTCTCAAGGCGTTCGCGTCCTTGGACTCCTTCTCCGATCAGTACCGATTCAGTACGTGGCTCTTTACCATCGGTTATCGGGTCTGCCTGAACAGCCTGCGGCGCAAGAAGGCGCTGACGGGTGACGTCGAGTTTGCAACGCTGCCGATCGAATCAAACGAGACCCCAACTGCGACGCTCGAATCCGAGGATGCGAATCGGCTCAAACGATCGGTATGGTCGGCGGTCGAACGGTTGAGCACGCCGCAGCGGGCGTCCGTGGTGTTGTTCTATCGGCATGAATGTAGTTGCCACGAAATCGCCGAGGTACTCGAGCTGCCGGTGGCCACTGTAAAGAGCCACCTTCACCGCGGCCGGGCGAGACTGAGGCTGCTTCTCGAGGACGCCGGGATTTCCGGCGAGCAGCTCGTCCGCAATTTTGCGGGTTGACGGTGGTATAAGGGGGCGACGTGAGTTCGACTCGCGTGGTAACCTGAGGATTGAGCGAAACGAAACCGATCATGCATTGCGATCACGCACGACAACTCTTTGACGCGTACCTCGACGGAGAACTATCGGCGGGGCTTGCTACCGAACTCGGTGCGCACCGCCTCAACTGTGAGCAGTGTCGCCATGAACTCGCGCTGATGGAGGTTGCCGGCCACATCATCGCTTCCGATCCCGACGCCTCCGCGATCAGCGATGATTTCACGGAGCGCCTTCTTGCCTGCGTGAGTCCCGCCTCCACGCCGTGGAAACGGCGGGTGGGTTTCGTCCTGTATGTCGGCGTTCCCCTGGCGGCGGCGGCGGTCGTTGCGCTCGCGTTCCTCGGGGGGTTTGACCCGAAGGCGCAGCGCGTTGCCGGTCAGAAGGACATCGCCACAACGATGATGGTTCCCGAAAACGGCGATGATACGCCCGCGAACCGAATCGGTGCCCCCGGAACGGACGAATCGCGTCGTGGCAAGGGCGCACAAACGCAGCGCCGACAACGAATCGAAGAGAATTGGGAAGCGATGCGGCAGAGCGGCGACTCGCTCCAGAAAAACGTCGAGCTGACGATCCTCCAATTGCTCGAATTGCTCAACGGTGCTCGAGAGGACGGAACTGATTCCGGAGGCAATTCCCTCTCGCCGGTCAAACCCCCGACGAATCCCGATCCGGCGAAAGGCGACGACCTCGAGGATCTCTAGCGGGCCGCAGCGGGGAACGGTGGAACGACCTCGCGGCGTCGCGCGGCAAGCTCGCGTCCCGTCGAAGACCAATTGGGAATCCGGTCTCTCACCGAAGCCCCGTGTTCGCTGCCCGGCGTCGTCGCCTCGCGGTCGCCGAACCAGCCTGCTCGAACGGCGCGATTCGGGCTCGGGCGCCCTCCGGCGCCAATTCGTTTGGGGCAAACCGGCGTTCCAACTGTCTTTGAGGGCTCTCATTGCGTCTCGTGTCCAAGAGTCGTTGGACAATCCGACTGAAACAGCCGTTGATTCGATGGATTGAACGTATGGTGTCACGTCGATTGACGCGGGGCTTCCTCACTTCGGTCCTGTTCGTCGTCACGTTTCTAATTCACCCGTCGCCGGCCCAGACGCCAAACGCAACGGACACGAGCGCCGGTCTCGCCCATTTCGTCCCGGCGTCGGCAAGGGTCTTCTTCACGGCGCGTCGCCTCGATCTGTTGGATGCCGCGCTCGAACGTACCCATGCGTGGGGACTTCTCCGCCTCCTCGAGGGGGCGGGGGCCGTCGAAAGGCACAAGCCCGAACTGGCGACCGCGGTTTCGTCGTTTCTCGGTGCCGGAACTTCGATCAACGTCGAACGGCTGATGAGCATGGAGATCGGCATTATCGCGGAGTCCGCGTTCACATTGGAGAGAGCGGTCTGGTTGGTACGCCTCGACAAGCCCGACGTCGTGGATCACTGGTTTCCAAAGATCCAGCGCCGCCGCGAAACCCGTGAGGGCGCCATACATCGGTTTGACACGTTTACGGGCCTGCGCGTTGTCGTGTCCGGCGACCTTCTCGTCCTGGCGCGGGGGGACGACGTGGATGAGCGCCTGACCGAGATCATCGTGCAGCTCGGTCGCGGAGACGATGCGGAGACACTCGGTCGCGACCGGGGTTATGGAAAAATGGTCGGCCGGCTTCCCGCGGGCGCGCTTGGCGTCGTGTACCTGGCCGTCGACCAAGACCCCGCGGCGTCCGGTAGCGGTGTGTTTGCGTTGCCGGGTATTCGTTCGGCGGTCATCGGTATCTACGAGCGCGACGGGCGGATCGACATAGTGCTCAATGGTGCGCGGACGGAGGCGCGCACCGCGGACCCTCTGACGCGCGATGCCGTCGCCAAACTCACCGGGCTACCTCCGACGACGCTGATGGCCGTCGCCACGCGCATCGACCTGCGCGAGGCGTATGACGCGACCTCCGAAAGCGCGTCCACCGGATCGCTTGGTCGATACATGCAGCTTCTAAAGGGGCTGGTCACGGAGGAACTGGACACGAGTGTTTTGTTTCCCGATGACGGATCCCAGGTGATCTTCGCTTGGGGGCAGGAGCGCCGAGGTATACGCTCGACGCCGCAATTCACGATCTTGATCGAGTGCGCCGACGCGGACGCCGTCCGTGCCGAACTTGATCGAATCGGCGAGCGTGTGCTGAGGATTCTCGCGACGGTAGACGTTCCGAAGGGTGTCGCGCCGCCCACCATCGTGCGCGAGACCTACCTTGGCAACACGATCACGCGAATGCCCGTGGGCCGGCACGCGGCAACGTCACGGTTTCCGCCGGTTCGCCTGCTCGAGAACGTCGAACCGTCATGGACCGTCCTCGATAATTGGCTCGTCGTGGCCCTCACGCCCGTCCACTTGCAGAACGTTATCGATGCCGCGAATCGGCTCGGACCGACGTTGGGGCGCTCGCGAGAAGTGGCGCAGCTCGTCCGAGGTCTCGACGGCGCGGCCACGATAGCCGTTTCGAAGCCGGTTTGGGCATCGCACGTCGTGAGTCGCTGGCTCGACGACGCCGCGGACGGCAAGACCTCGCTCCTCGACACGGCGTGGTGGCGGTCCACGGTTCAACCGGCGTCAAGCCGACATCGGGCGTTGGGCGTAGGCATGGAGCGACGCCAGCTTCCCGGTGTGGTCGTGGTTCGCCGAGTCTATCGCGACACCCGGGCCGACGGTCGCCTTCGTGGCGATGATCGGATCATCGGTGTGAACGGACGACTTCTCGCAATGGCGGCGCCCAATGCGGATCTGCGTCGCCTCTTGGCCGAAACCCCCGATCACAAGAGTCCGGCACTGCGGGTCGTGCGAGATGGCGCGCAGATTGATGTGCAATTGCCGCCCCTCAAACCCGCCACCGCATTGGATACCCTCGTTCAGATCGGACGGTCCGTTCGATCGGCAACACTATCGATGACCGACGATGATGAGCGTTTCACCGCTCACCTGTCGCTTAGGTTCATACCCACGCGCGTGCCCTGATTTGTCGAAGGCACGTGCCGATCGCGTGTCACCGGCTCGCGCGGCCCGCTCTTCCTTCATCGGTTGTCAGGGAATGGACCCGGACGAGCGGTGCTCCTCGGCGAGTCCGGCCGCGACCTCCCGCATCGGGCGAAGCGGGTCATCGAAGAGGGGCGACCTCTTCTCGGTCGGAGGATCAAAATCGTCGAGGTGGGAGAACATCCAATATCGGAGTTCGACGTCCGCGCCGTCCCGCCAGATTTCGATGACGCGCCCCTGCTGAGGGGCGTCGAGAATGGAACAGGTCTCCACCTCCACATAGCCGCCGCGATCGGTCACGGCGTTGCGGTGGCTGTGCCCCGCGATATGCAACTTGACGTTGGGGCTTCGACGAAGCGCTTCTCGAAACGTGTTCGGCATCAAGGCCGATCCGTACGTGCCCGCGAAGGTGTCGCTCGGATGGTGTGTCGCCACAATGACGATTTCACCGCGCTCTTCGGCCGACTTCAACTCGCCCGCGAGAAAAAAGAGCTGTGCCAACGATACGGCACCCTCGGAGTACACCAACCCCGGCTTGGTCTTGGCGGGGTCTGATGTGTTGAGTGTGATGAGCCGTACGCCCGCCACGGGCACGGCGGTGTACCATGTGCGATCGGGGCGCCTCGGGTCGAAACCGTGGCCCTTCGGTTCGCCGACGCTCGCGACGTGCGCGTTCACGAAGTCGCGGTCGGTGATGAAGCGGCGCGCCGCGTTGGGCGAAACCAGAGTCGGGAAGTTGATCAGCGGCGGTGGACCGGGGTTCGCCGGCGTGATGGGACCCCAGGAGAGTGAACCCGTCGGGTCGAGATTGACCGGCAGGAACAAACCGATCCTGTTGCCGAGTGGCAGCGGCGCCCGACGGCTGCCGAACAAGTTGGAGACGATGGGAAACACCCCGGCGGCGAATCGATCGTGGTTGCCGAAAACGCTGTACCACGGAATCGTCGGTTCGTCCCCGTGCACGCCCCGCCGATAGAGACCCTGGGCCTCGAACGGATGGTGCGGGTCCATCGACGCGTCCGGTAACTCGTCGGACGATCGATCATCGCCGCCGCTGCTCGGGTCGATCGTGCCGCCGTCGAACACGGACACGAACCACTCCAGCTCGTTGAGTTGAGCGTTGTCGAGGGCGTCGCCCGTGTGGACGACGAAGTCAATCGTATGCACCGCGACGTGCTGCTTGTTGATCGCACGGATCATGCCGTCCAATAACTGAGTGGCATACGCCTCATGCGGGCGCCACGCGGTTGTGGCGAACGCGGCGGCCGCCGTCAGTCGACCGGGGGATTCCTCGTCGACGATTTGCGCGTCGCTGATATGGACGAATCGAGCGACAAGCTCGAAGCGATCCGTATCCACCGGTATTGTCGACTCGTTCGCAAGGGGCACGCCGGGGAGTCCGCCGCAACCAAACGGCAGCAACGCGCCGGTCGCGAGTACCGCGACGGCGACGTTGCCCCATCCGTTTCCCAATCGCACGTCGCCTGTCATCCGGCCTGCGGTTTTCCTTTCCGGAGCAGGCCGGCGAACCTGCTCGAACCCAACACATATGGGTCGGACAAATCCGCGGGCGGCCACAAAAAAGCCCCCCCGCAGCACTAGCCGCGGGGGGGCGTATTGGACTATCGGTCCGGCGATTGCCGGAACCGGTGGTTTATCACACTACGGGCACGTGTTGACCGGTGCCTCCACGCCGTTCCAGACCGCGTACGGGATCGCTCCGTTCAACAGGTCGATCACGCGCAGGACATCGGCGGCGCCGAGGACCCCGCTATGATCGATATCCGTACTGAGATCACCCCAGACGGGCTGTGTCACATCGTTGAGGATGTCGATCAAGGCGAGTACGTCACTCGCGTTGCTGAACTGGTCGGCGTTGACGTTGGCCGGATGCGAGTTGTACGACACCGACACCGTTCCGACCGAAATCGACGTCCAGGCACCGGGCGCGATCGCGTGGTTGAGCACGATCGAGTAGGTCCCATCGGGTCCCTCGGTCACGCTCGCGATTCCGTTGGGACCGATGATCCCGTCAGCCGACGTCTCACACAGCTCGAAGCAGTTGGCTGCGTTGCCCACCGCGTCGATCTCCAGCACGATCGGCTCATCGGCCGAACCGATACCCTGACGATTCGCAGGATCCTGATCCTCACCCGGTCCCGGCGGATGCGGTTGACGGGCGTCGACCGCGCCGTCGGCCGGCGAAGCGCTCAGAATCTCGCTGCCGCCGCACACGGGGACGTCGCCGAGCGTACCCGAGATCGACATATACGTATGCGAGCTGGGGAACCCGATGTCTTCGGCCGCAGTCCATTCCGGGAGACCACACGATGCGGAACGCAGATAGCTCGATCCGCACTCCCCGTTGCCGTTTGCCCTGGGACGGAAAGCGTACAACGGAGCCACGGTTCCGTCCTGCGGGGCCTCGATCTCGACGACGAGCGACTGGTCGCCACCGACCAGCGGGGCGCCCGGGAAGTCCACCGTGATCAAGGTACCAACGTCGGACGCGGACACCATGACCTGCTGCGTGGCGATCAACTGCGCTGAGTTGACTGACGGCGGGCAACTGTCGGTGTAGAGATTGATGTTGATCGGGATCGGCGGAGGATCACCGTCGAGTTGGTCCACAC
>JADFHG010000191.1 GCA_022567365.1 Planctomycetota bacterium
TCTGACCCTCCGTTCCGTCCCAATTCGCTGCGTCATTCCATACGCCGTTCGTCGCGTTGAACGTAAATGTATCGGCCGCCACGGGGGCGGCAACCACCGACAGGAGCACCGCACCTGCCGCTATCAAAACGATGGTAAATCTCATCTTCATTTCTCCATGTGTGCGCCCGCGATGTGCTGGGCAGCTTGGACAATTCTCGCGAAGTCGAAAACGAGTCCCGACGCCGCGGTGTACTTCAATGGCCTTACCCGTTGACGCGCGTCGTGAATCCGCCGGCGGGCGTGTTCGGTGCTACGAGGCACTGACAATCTTGGCGTTGCTCGTAAACGTCACGGTGACCTGAGCGGCGATCGTGAGCGTGTCGACGGTCAGGGTGACCGGGCTGCCCGTACTGCTGTCGAAGTCCGTATCGTCCGAGATCGTGAGGTCGTCGATCGCGTCGGTCACCAGTTCGACGGTCCACGGTCCGCCGGTGGATGGGATGATCGCGTCGTCATGGGTGGTGGAGGGGTATCTACAACCGGCGCCTCCGCCGATGAAGTTCCAATTCAAGCAATCGTCCCATTCATGGTTTGCCTGACTGTCCGTCCACGCATACGTGTGCGCGAGCGCGACACCCCCGGCGCCGACCATGACCACGGCCAGCGCGACCAAAATGATTCTCACAACTACCATTCGCTTCATGATGTGTCTCCATTGCCCGAAACGGGCGCACAAATCCCCTGCGTCCCGCGCGCCGCGGGAATCACGCAAAGTAACGCGAAGTAACGCCAACGCCCGAGGCCATAGCGCCCCGGTGGAATGCCCAAGGCCCCGGCGCCTCGGACACGGACCGGCGGTGTGACGCACCGCCGTCCTATAACAGCGTAGGAGGGGGGGGGGTAGTCAAGAAGAAAATGCGGAAAAATGTTTCGAGGCGCGTAACTCGTGCTGGGCCAACAGGTTGCGTATGTCAATCACGAGTTGGATTGGGCGAGCGGGTCGCACGCGGACCCGTCAAGCCGATCAGCAAGCCGGCTTTGCCAGTGGCCGGCCCATTACCGGTGCAAACACGGGCTACCGGCACGCCGACTTTGCCGGGGGCGTGCCCCACGTTTTTCAACGGACTGCCCGGCGATACTGCGGGCGTCACGACCCACGAACACCCATTTGCGACGATGGGGCCGCCATATCGGGCCGATCCGAATTCAACAGACTCACCACGACATTCACAATCAGCGCGCACATGAACGCCAGTGGTAGATTGTAGACCTTCACGCCTGCGATCTCCGCGATTTCCGCGGCAAAGATCTTCGCGAGAATTGCTACGGCGAATCCGGTGGCCATTCCCCAAATGCAACCCCTATACGATGCCCGTTTCCAAAACAGGACGAGGATAAGCTGCGGTCCGAATGACGCACCGAGGATCGCCCATCCATATTCGAGGACATACTCGTATACCTTGATGTCCTGGTCCTTGTCGATCACCAGGAGCATCGCGATCACGCCGAGCGCGAGAATCACCAGTCGGTTCACCAACATATGGGCGGTCTTTTTCTTCGTGGCGACGATCCGTGTGTATAGGTCGTTCGAACCGGCGCTGCCCGCCACCACGAGCTGACTGTCGGCCGTCGAGCAAATGGCGGCCAGTACCGCCGCGAGCACGGCACCGGAGAATACGCCGGGGATGAGGTTCTTCGCGGCCAGGATCAACCCCTTTTCGCCGGCGAGCTGTTCCCCGGCGCCCACGAGCGGCGCGGCCCATTCCGGTCCGCCCTCGACGGCAATCGCACGCACCATCAGCCCGACGGTCACCGCGCCCCAATACACCATCGCCCCCCACACGATCGCGATGACACCGGCGCCGGCCGCCTCTTTTCGCGACCGAAGGGCCATGAATCGGATCAGCACGTGCGGTTGGCCCGGATAGCCGAAGTTGATGCCCAAGGCCCCGCTTCCCAGCAGGAATCCGCCAAACGCGATCACGCCCGCTTTCGCGCTGGATGGTATCCACTCGACAAGGGCCGGGTCGATTTCCTCCAACCGCTCGAATACGTATCCATATCCACTGTCGCCGAACATGAGCGAGATTGGAAAGACCACGAGCACGGCGACCATGAGCAATGCCTGTAGGAAGTCGGTCCAGCAGGCGGCGCGGAATCCGCCGGTCACCGTGTAGACAAGCACGATCAGCCCCCCAAGGACCACGCCGTGCCAGTATTGCATCCCGTCGAAGCTCGCGTCGAAGGCCTTGCCGGCCGCGCTGAACTGCGCCGCCACGTACAGCAACATCGCCACGAGAATCACCGCGACCGAGAGGCACCGCAGGATCGGCGTCCGCTCCTTGAAATGAAAGCAGAAGAAGTCGGGCAGCGTGACGGCGCCCAGCTCGCGGGCACGATCGTTCATCCGTCCCGCGACGAAGAACCAGTTGAACGCGTATCCGAACAAACAGCCGGGGATGATCCAATAGGCCTGCACGCCGCTCGCGAATGCCCATCCGACCAGACCGATCGTGACCCAGCCCGATTCGCTGCTCGCGCTCGCGGAGAGGGCGGCCACCCACTTGCCGAGTGATCGCCCGGCCAGGAAGTAGTCCTCGTCGCTTTTTCTCGCGAACCGGGACGAATAGAGCCCGACCGCGACGATGGTGAGAGAGTAGAGCGCGAAGGAGACCCCGAACACGATAGCGCTGGCGGCAAGCATGATCGGATTATGGCCGCATGTGCTCGCGACCGCAATCGTCGGGGTCGGTTCCACAAAACGGGTTGTTCTTCTCCAGTGCCGCTAGAGAACTTTCCGTGCGAAAACGACTTTGCCTGAATCGATCACATGGCCGACGTGCGCATCTCCATCGGCTGCTTCAACAGCCACAAGCTGAACACACTGAAACAGATCATGCCCACCAGCATGGGCAACTGGCTGCGAAACGCCGCGCGCGGCGTCCCGAACAGCCGAAGCGACGTCCGTTGCGCGACCCAAAGGCTGTAGACGTGTCCGACCAAGACAAGAAACACCTGCACCAGCCAGAGTTTGTCCAGCGAAATCATCGGGGGGATCGACCAGTTGGCCGTGCCGAACAGGTTCCACCCCCACCCCAGCGGGTCCGACACCATGGCCAAGACCTTTGGTCCCTCCATGAGCAGGTGTTCCATGTTGTGGGCGACGTGGTAGAACAGAGCGATCGGTAAGAGGGCGTAGGCGTAGCGCACGAAGTAATCGTGATACGTCAGCGGTTGAGTCGTGTGGCCGTTCGCCAGCCATTTGGAGATCGCCACGAGTATCGCATAGATCGCGATCGGTCCAACCATGAGCAGTGTCATGCCGATGCTGAAACCGACGGTCCTTCCGACGCTGCCCAGTCCGCGAATGGCGTCGATCAACTGCTGCCACACGGGTGTCATCGTCAATCCGTGAAAGCCGGTGATCGCGAGCATGAGCAGCGCGAGATAGGCCTCGTCGGTTCGCGGCTTGCCCTCGACCACCAGATCGGCGCCCCAGGGTCTCATGTTCACGGCGAGGTTGTCTTCCGGACACGCCTGAATGCACTCCATGCACTGTATGCAATAGGTGTTGGTCGCGAGCTTGCCCGGATAGAGAAACGTCGGGCATCCGTAGGCGGTGTCGCTGCCCGTGACGCACTCCTTGCCGTGGCAGCCCTTGCATATGGATTCGCTCTTGGCGCGAACCTCGACACCGGCAAACAAGGCATAAAGACCGCTAACCCGACCGACCAGGCATCCATATCGACAGAAACTCTTGCGATCGAACAACAACGCCGACGCCACGGTCATCAGCAGCATGCCAATCGCGAGATAGGCCGTGACGCGAGGCTTCATCGTCACGCCGAAGCCCAGCTCGATCCACGTCAGACCGACAAACATGACCGTGGCGATCAGAATATTTCGCACCAACCGCGGCCACTTCATGTTCAAGCTCAGCCCGTCGTCCGTCTTGCGCCAAAACGACAGCTTCTCGATCCACCCCGCGATGGCGTCCCACGGACACACGTAGCACCACGCCTTGCCCGCGAACATGATCAAGATGATCAACATTCCCCACCAGATGGTCCACGTCATGATCGGCGCAATGTTGAGCGCGGGGTTTTGATGGCCAAACAGACCGGCCACGATAATCGCCAGAAACGCAAAAACGAAGATGGCCTGCATCAAAAATCGAAAGACACGCGAACGCAGCGCCGCACCGATCCAACCCACGCCCAGCAGATCAAAGCGATCGGAATCGCGAGTCAGAAACGACCACGTGTTCGCCGGTGCCGAGGCTACCCACATAAGAACTCCGACCGCAGCCGACCGGCGCGTCTCGGTTCGCATGACGGCGCTTCCCGCGAGAATCGGCAATGCTACCGTACCGTCCGGATTCGTTCTGATCTGTAACGATGGCGCTGCAACCCACCGTTCGCCCTCGCCGCGAATCTGATTGCGATGAACACGAACCGGTTGCGACGTAGTCCGTCCCCCAACGCTTCGTCGGCTCAGCCAGTCGAATACACCAAAGCTCACGACCAGCACCGCCCCGATCGACCCATAGTAAAGCCACGTAGGAATACCCCACATCGTGTGCATGAAAAACCCGGCTGGGTCGCGCTTGAATTCCGCCCGATGTTCATTGCTGCACAGTTGATACGTCGTACCGAGATACGTGGCAGGGAACGTTTCGATTGCGGAGAGCGACTCCTCACATACCAAACATCTGTCCTGAAGAAACTGCTCGGGATCGAGATCGAAGCGCTGCCGGCAGCGAATCGTGCAAAACTCGTAAGACTTGCCGTTATACGTGCTCGTGATTCCCCACGCCGCGTTGACTTCCATTTTGCAGACGACGTCCACGAGACGACCCCGCCCTGGAAATCGTTCACCGTCGGCCGCGGTCTGTGCGGCATTGGTCCGTGCCGCATTAGATTGTGCCGCATTAGACTGCGCGGCATCGCGACATCCGGGATTGCAGAAATATTTCGTCTTGCCGTTGATGACGGCGTCGAACGCGAATTGCGGATCGATCTCCATGCCGCACGGTCCGCAAACGTACATGGCGGCAGTGGACTTGGGCTCCGGCTTCGCAGGCGAGGAGAGATTGGTCGCCACGACCATCCCCGTGATCGCGGTAAGCAGAAAATAGGGAAACAGCATGTTCAGGCGACGCATAGCTGGGTCCTCCGCGCCGCTCGTCGATGTTTCTTTTTCTGTACCGCTCGAACCACAACGAAAACGAGAATCATGCCGAAGCTAGCACCGAGCACAACGGAAGCGGTGGCCGTCGGCTCACCGGCCACCATCAGAAACGGGATGACCTCGAGGCGACCCTCGACCATCATCGATAGCTCGACGATGTACTCACCGTCCACCGGAAACGTGACGTGGAATTTGTATTCGTTGTCGAACGGCTCGCGGGTCGTCGGCGGCAGGATGATGGTGTTGTCGCCAAACGTACTCGTTTGAAGAATGCGCAGGGTGATCGGTTGTGTATAGACCCGGCCTGCATCGTGGTCCTTGATATACAGCGCCAGGTTCGCCGGCTCGCCGGGCGTCGGGATGCCCGGATAGGACGTGAGCAACACGCTGTAGGGTCCGGTCGTGGCGGGGTATTCCAGCGTCGGACGCTGGGGATAGTTTTCCTTATAGGAGTAGTGCGGCAGTCCCAAAATGTGATGAGCCGACGCTGGATTGGGCGACAGGAGCGGCGCGAGAAGCAGAGTCGCTATCGCTACGGCCTTGGCTTTGCGCCGAGGGTGAGGGAGTTTTTGTCGTCGGCTCAACGCATCGGGCAGCCCGATCGTGAAGACCAGCGCGGCCGGTCCGCAGTGGCGAATACACACGCCGCAGTTGTCGCACTCGATCGAAGATGACTGCGTGATGGGATTGATCCCCGCCTCACACACCGGGAGGCAGTCCATGCAGCCCGTACACGCGCCTTTCACCAGCTTGATACGAACCGGCCTCATCCATCCCAGCAACCCATACAGCGCGCCGCCGGGGCAAACCGTGCGACACCACCATCTCGGTGAGACGAACACCTCCACGGCCACCATCACCCCGAGCAGCACGACCATGCCGGTCAGCGCCGTGCCGAACACCCATGCATGAACCGCGCGGCTGATTACGGCCGGCGGATAGATCAGCGCGAACAGCGGCGACGAGGCGAGCATCGCGACGACCAAACCCACACCCAGAACAATGTACTTGTTCCCATGCGAAAATGTGACGTTACCCGGTTCGATCTCGGCTAAACGCAACAATCTTCGAAGCTTGCCGGTAAGCTCGAAGAGTACGTAGCCGGGACAAATCCAACTGCAAAAAACCTTGCCAAGCAGGAGTGCCAGCGCGACCGGGATCGCAATGGACACGAACAACGGCCAATGGAAGCGCTTCGAGGTCGCCAGCATCTCTAGGGCCGCCAGCGGGTCGGTTAGATCGACACCGAGCACCTGCATCGACCAAAACGTGCCCTTGTTGTTGTCCAAGAACGCCTGCGGGTCGTCGAGTTTGTCAATGTAGGGGTGAACGAGCTTCGTCATTACCTCGCCGCGCATCCCGGCCATAAGCTGGTCGTCGTTGATGACCCGCGCCGCGCGGTAGTGCGCGTAGAGACTCAGCAGCGGCAACGCCACCATCACCACGAGCGCCAGCGCCTGCACGAAGCGTCTGAGGATCTGGAGCTTCATGCCGCCGTCTCCCATCGCAGCGATTTTCGCGTGCGCAGGACCCGAATGGCCGGCTCACCACGAACGACCGTGCGGCATATCTCCTCGCACATGCCGCAACCAACGCAGTGCTCGGTGAACACGATGGGCGCGAGAAACGCACCAGGCTCGAGTTTGATCGCACGATTGCGCAGTGGGCAAAACATGTAACACTCGCCGCAAGGTCCGCGCCGCTCGACGAGCGCTTCAACCTCCGTCGGCTTGCGACCGGCCTGGACGAGCAGCTCTTGCTTCTGGCGGACGAACTTGGCCTTATACGAAAGACACAGATCCTCGCGGAGTTCCACCGTGCCCATTGCGACTTCGGTCTTGTCCTCGAACGGCAGCAGGGCGTCCGTTGGGCAGGCGGGGCCGCACTTTGCGCAGAGCGTACAGCCCGCCTTCGCCGGATCGACATAGGGTGTGTGATACAGCGCGCCGTCTC
>JADFHG010000192.1 GCA_022567365.1 Planctomycetota bacterium
GAACGGCCTGCGAATCTGTCACCTCAAATACTCCGTTGTCCCACTCGATTGTGCCGACATCCCCCACTTGCCCACCCCTCTCCGCATAGAACGGTGTCTGCAAGAGTACGAGGATCCCTACCTCTCCTTCGCGCATCATGAGTGGCTCGACGCCGGGATTCTCCCCCGTGAGGATTACATCGATCGTCGTCATGCATTCTGTGTGGTCATAGCCAATGAACTCGGTTTTGCCTCCCCCGCGCAAGACCGCGTCTTGCACATCGGGATTCGTGAATAGGGCAGCGGTCTGGGACAACTTGCCTGTTCTCGCACGCTCGCGCGCCTCATCCATCAGCCGCTGATATTCGTCGACGTCGATGCCAAGCCCCTTCTCGGTGGCCATCAGTTCGGTGAGGTCGACGGGAAAGCCATACGTGTCATGGAGCTTGAAGGCGTCCTCGCCGGAAATCGCAACTGACTTGTTTGCCAGGACATTCTTCGCGTGCGCGGGCGAGATCGTGTGCCTCATAGACCCAGGTCGATCAGTGAGGGCGTACCGCGCGACGAAGGTTCCTTCCGGATAACCGGATCCTACCGATGGTGGTTCGACTCCAATAAATGAAGAGAAATCCGGAGCATCACAGACGCTCGCCAGCCCGACAGCTTTCCTTACCGCCTCCTCGAACAGGGCGATGCCGCGATCAAGGGTCCTGCCAAACGACTCTTCCTCGTCGCGGATGATGTCGGCCACGTACTTGACGTTGTCGCGCTGGTGCGCCGAGTCGCCGCCCGTGCGGAGTTCCGGGAAGGCGTCACCCATGTGTTCAACCACCGAGCCGACAAGATCGCACATGAAGGGCTCGCGCATGCCTAGGTATTGCCGACCGAAACGGATCCCCCGGCGGAGGATGCGCCGCAGCACGTAGCCCCGCCCCTCGTTGCTCGGGACGGCGCCGTCGGTCAGCGCGAACGTCAGGCAGCGCACATGGTCGGCAATGACACGGTATGACACGTCGATCATGAGCTGATCGGAGACCGCTTCCTCACGGGCGCGGTTCGGATCAGGAGCCGCTTCCTCACGGGCGCGGTTCGGATCAGGAGCCGCTTCCTCACGGGCGCGGTTCGGATCGCTCGCTCGTTGATGATCGCCGCCCGGATCCGAACCGCGACCGTGATGGAGCGGCCCCCCTCCCGTCGTCGCCGAGTCCCCCGTCGGCGGGACGTGGTCGCCCACTCCGGGTCCCGCTCTGCCGGGCGCGCTGCCGATTCGGTCCGAAGTCAGCTCCCCGGCCTGATCCTCTTCGACATACTGCATCGCGGCGGCCAGAGACGTCTCATTCCAGAGGTATCGCGTACTGCCGTGGCGTGCCCACGCCTTGACGGCTTTAGGTAGGGCGTCCTTCTCGGTCATCCGGCGGGTCGCATACGACTTGAAGTCGTTCATCACGCGCTCTGGCGGTGCGTCCGCGGTGACCACTACATGAACATGGTTGGTTCGGACGTTGAATGTGTGAATGATCCACCCGCGAAACTCGGCTACTTCCCTGATCGTCGCGCCGACGATGGCCCTTCGTTGCTCGTCCAGCTCGACCGGATCGTGCTTGAGGCGGAGAAACTCCTCATACTCACGCTGTTCGTCGGAACCGAGAGTGGGAGTGCCCGGTATGTTGTTGTGCCGGTCCATGGATCCACGCTGTGTGCCGTGAAGCCAGGTTCCGTAGGTTCTAAACGTGATGAGATACGCACACGGACCAGTCGCTGGTTCCTTACGGGCGCGGTCGGTAGTCGGGGCCGCTTCCTTACGGTCGCGGTTGGGATTGGGAGCCGCTTCCTTACGGTCGCGGTTCGGATAAGATGCCATCGGCTCACGTGCGCCGCTTGAATCCGTCGGCAGCGTACCGGCATACGCCGGCGCCCCGGTTCGTTCGCGAATCGCGTGGAAGATCGGCGTGAACACGTCGGTGTCGTAGTTAGTCACCTGTCCCAGCTTGCCCTGTTCCATCCCCTGCAACACGGCGCAGAGTCGTTCAAACCCCATACCCGTGTCGACGTGTTTGGCGGGCAGCGGCGAGAGCGATCGATCCGCAGCGCGGTTGAACTCGATGAACACCAGGTTCCACAGCTCGATGACCCGCGCGTCGCCGAGATTGACCAGGCTCGCACCGCTCTTGTCGGGCGTGAGGTCGATGTGCAACTCGCTGCACGGCCCGCACGGACCGGTCTCGCCCATCTCCCAGAAGTTGTCCTTTTTGCCCCATCGGGTGACGTGCGACGGGTCGATGTCGGTGACCTCTTTCCACATCCGCTCGGCTTCTTCGTCGGCGGGCGTGCCGTCGGTTTCGTCGCCCGCGAAGACGGTCGCGTATAGGCGCGATTTATCGATCCCGAAGACCTGGGTCAAGAGTTCCCACGCCCAACGAATCGCGTCTTCTTTGAAGTAGTCGCCGAAGGACCAGTTGCCGAGCATCTCGAAAAAGGTGTGGTGGTAGGTATCCTGCCCCACGTCGTCGAGGTCGTTGTGCTTGCCGCCCGCTCGGATGCACTTCTGCGTATTGGCCGCCCGTGCGTACGGTCGCGATCCGGTCGCGAGGAAGACGTCCTTGAACTGATTCATCCCGGCGTTGGTAAACAGCAGCGTCGGGTCGTCGTGCGGCACGACCGGCGATGAGTCCACGATCGTATGGTCCTTCGACTTGAAGAAGTCGAGGAATTGTTGCCTGATTTCGTTGGCGGTCATGCTTCAACCAATTCCGAGAAAACACGCTATGGCCGACCGAAACGGCTTCGATCCCCCGACCCGCAGGCCGAAGAACCGACCCGGCGCAGCGGCGACCATGCCGATTTGATAGACTGTACTGATCGCGGCGCGCCGGTCCAGCGGCCTCGCATTGGCGGTTTTCGCGCAAAGCCCGTTTGGGAAGTCGATGAGGAACCCGTCCGGCGGCGGTCGTGCGAGTGCGTCGCCTCGGTGGCGGGTCGGATCGACCGGAGACCTTGACACCCGGTATCGACATCCGTAGCGTCGCGGTGGCAATGGCGATGGGCGATGCACGGATTTGGCAAGTTGCCCAAACGGATCAGGCAGCTCGCTCGCCCGTCGAACTGACGCGCGTCCCATGCGGATTCGGCTTGTAGCGGCCTGCTGAAAAGCCCGATGGGCGTGTTGACGGCCCGCGTTACGGGAGCTACCCAACCGCCGCGTAGGAGCTGCCCAGCCGCCGCGCGGGGGCGGCCGTTACTTCTAAAACGGACGACTTCTTCAACGGACGGTTTTCTCAACGAACCAATAGCGTAGGAGCAAGCGATGCGAGCCTCAGCAATCTTCCTAATTGCGATGATGTCTTTGTCGGCGGCGACCGGCGGCTGCGAGAAAAACGAGCAGCAGACGCCAACTGCCCAAAGCACCCAAGACAACTCGTCCCCCGATTCGGCGGACGCGGGTTCCAAGGCCGGCGCACAAAACGGTGCAGACCAAGAACGCGCCACCGCGACCGCCTCGCCAACGGCCACCGAAACGACCACTGGCCAGGCCACCGACGCGGCGACACCGAAGGCCGCCACATCAACGCCGCCCAAGACCGCCGACCCGACGGCGCCAAAGACCGGCGATTCAACGCCGGAGCCGACGACGAAATCCACCGCGTCCGTCGCGAAGCCGCCGTTTACGGCGGAGAACAACCCGACGACGCTCGCCGGGCGCGGCGAACCATCCCTCGAGGATCCTCGCCGACCGGCCGCGTGGGTCTACATTGACGAGAAGCCCGGCGTGTATCGAGAGGAAAACGGCAACCAACTCCTTCAGTTGTTCACGGTCTCGCCGGTCAGTTCGACTCCGACGATTCGCGTCGAGTACTTCAAGCCGCTGATCGAGAACCCGACCGAATTCGCCTTCGCGCTCGAACCCGTGCCCGAGGACGGCCAGGGACCGACGGAAGCGAAATCATATGACGTTTCCGCAAAGAGCGGGACGTTCAAGTTTGGGAAGGTGTATTCGCTCTGTGCGCCCGGCGAGAGTTTCATCATCCGCGAGCGACGCAAACGCGAAAACCTCACCGAAATCCCGCCGCTCCCCCCAGGGACGTACATGATCGCCGCTTCGATCAAGACCGGCCCCAACGCGTCGGGCGGTGCCTTGGGGGTTACGTTCTTCACCGTAGCCGCGCCGAAGGGCGACTAGTGTTTCGCGAGTCTTGAAGTGACGGGTTCACACCCGAGGGCGGGTGTGCTCCATCAGGAGCCTGTAGCCCGGCGGCCCTCGGTTGGGGGACCATCAATCCACAGGCTTGGCACTAATGCAGTAGAGAAAACGCTCGCTCCTCGAGAACATCTCGCTTCCGACGATGGCGGGCGTCGCGGAGAAGGAACCATCAAGCCGATTGAGGGCGAGCAACTCGAACTCGCCGCCGTGCTTGACGACCGCGGTCGTGCCGTTGCGGCCCGTGACGTAGACGCGATCACCGGCCGCGACGAGCGAGGCGTAGACGTTGCCGACGCCCGCAAGCCGCACGGGGCCGAAAATCGTCCGGCCGGTCTCGGCGCTGACGCACGTCAGAAAGCCCTGGTAGTGCTTGAGAAAATAAAGGCGACCGTCGTGCAGCACGGGCGAGGGGACGTACGGCGTATCGCGATGGCGGGTCCAAACCACGGCGTCCGTTGCGGTGATGTCTCCCTTGGCACCGGACAGCCGGATGGCCAACATCTCCCGCGTCTCGTAGCTGTTGGTTACGTACACCACGCCGTCGGCCGCCACCGGCGACGCCACGACGTTGCCTGACAGACCGCCGCATTCCCAAATCACGTTACCGCTCGCGAGGTCGTAGCCGCGCACACGATGGGTCGCGGAGATGATGACCTGGGGCTTGCCCTCGTGTTCGACGATGAGCGGAGTGGACCACGACGTGCCTTCGCGGCGGCGAACCTTCCAACGCTGATCGCCGGTGCGCGCGTCGAACGCGATGACGAACGAATCGCCTTCGTGGTCCCAGTTGATCACGACGGTTTCGCCGTAGAGCGCCGGTGAGCTGCCCTCGCCGTGGCCATGCTTGGGATGCATGGTGCCCATATCGGTCTGCCACAGCGGCTCGCCGTTCATGTCGAGGCAGTAGAGACCGTACGAACCGAAATATGCGAACAGTCGCTCGCCGTCGGTCACCGGAGAGTGGGACGCCCACGTGCCGCTCTCGTGTGTACTTTCGTGGGGGCGTTGTCGATGCACGGTACGCCGCCACAAGACCGCTCCGTCGCGACGGTTGATCGCGATAACGACAAACTCCAGGTGTCGAGAAGATGGCACGTTGTCGTGCGCACCTGAGGCATCGGGATGCTCTTTCGGCAAGACGTCGCCGTATGGAACGGCCGTCGTCACAAAGACCCGGTCGCCCCAAACGATGGGCGACGAATGCCCCTGCCCGGGGATCGGCGTTTTCCAACGGACGTTTTCGTCCTCGGACCACGATATCGGTGGATCACCCCGCGGAGCGGCGCCGGTCCCGAGAGGTCCGCGAAATTGCGGCCACTGGTCGTTCGCGTCGAGGCGTTCTTCACCGGCACGGGCAAAGCCGGCTTGCCGGCCGGCAAACGCCGACGCCGTGGTGGCAATTGCCAATATCCCGAACGTCAAACCAATCGCCGCACCGCTCGATGCCAAGGCCATCATCGACGCACTCAAAAACGTACTTCTCTTCATTCTCCAACGCCTCCGTTGGAAGAGAATGTATGGTGCGCCAATCGCCGGCACAAGCCGCGCCGTCGTAGAGTTTTTCGCAGCGCTCGATTGTCCCGGTCATTCTCCCCGTATACCGGATCGAGGTGTGGATAGCTCAAGTGCCCAAACTCTCTCACCTTCACCGTACAGCACCAATTCGGCGTCCTTCGCGACGAACTTCCGTAGTACGGGTTTGTCCACAGCGCCGGCCCATTCGACCCGCCAGGCTCGTCCCGGCGCCAGCCGGTTGAGCACAACGCGCAGCCGGGTCCAGTCCAAGTAGGGCTCGGCGTGATCGGGACGGTACTCCGGCGGCGGAAAACGTTCCACCCTGAGTGAGTTCATCTCCGATTCCCGGACGTCATGGACGGCCACGCCAATTTCCATAACACTGTCACCCCAGCCAAACATCTCGTACACCCATTCGGAACCGCCGCTCAATTCAACGAATTCCACGAAAATGGCCACTTCCGATGAACGCCCGCCGGGAACTAACTGGGCTTGCGCATATGCGTCAAAGAACTCGTCGACCGTAATGGTGGGTACTTTGTCGATAATCAGCCTCCGATGATGGGGAGGGGTATGTACCGACACGTCAATTGCCGCGCCCGCGGGAACATGGTCACGACACTCTGCGCGCTTAACGATACAGCTCGCTTTTGTCGGCGTTCTTGATGTGGCTCTCCCAATACGCCCGACCTTGATCGGTGAGACTGAACACGTCACGTCCGATTTCGGCCTCGTCCGGCCACTCGGTATCGGGACGTCTCTTAAATAGACCGTCTCTAACTAACGCGCGAAGTTCGATGATGATCTCACCGAGTCGAAAGGTCCGCTGAGACCGCGACTCGTCCACGGTCATGTTGCAATCATTGAGAATCTCGTCAAGATACTCTGAATCATGAACCAAGCCGTTGATGAGGCGGTGACGCAGGACGAGATCGCTGTGCTCCATACGAAATCTCCTTCATGGAATGAGGTCGAGCGGTGGACGTGGATATGGCGGTATACACCGCCAATGAGCGTGGCGCCCGAGAACTCTCACTCCATTCGTCAGTGCGTGATATACCATTTGCCTCCCTGTGTTGACTGTAACAGTCAACTCGATGCTAATGCCTGATGAAAACTTTGTAGATAGCTCGATCAAGGCGACTTGGATGGTAGTTACCGACAGTTGTTCCGTATAGGTAGTTGTCCCAGTTGGATCCGTGAGATTTACAGGATCGCCGCTAGCATATACATACCGATTTGCGGCCAGTGGATGAACACCATCGAGAAAGATAACATCGGCCTGCGTGAATCTGCCGGTGGGGCTATCGAATGCTCGGTCGCCCATCCGGTACATTCCGGTGTAATGGTCCTCGGTGGTTAGGAACCCGAAGCTGATCGTCTCCTCACGACCGCGCCAGGAGAACG
>JADFHG010000193.1 GCA_022567365.1 Planctomycetota bacterium
GGCGATGAGCGACGCCGATCGCCACGTGCGCCGTCCGCCGCCGGGTGATCAATTTCATGATGCTGACGTTCGTCGTGTGGGAACCCGAAGGCGATCTCGCGAAATCGGGCTTACGCGCACGAACCTCCGGCGAGTAGAAGCACGGAAAGCTCCGTGCGGCACACACCACGACGCCGCATTCACGCCACCGGGAACGGCAAAGACCCAGACGCAGCGAGATCGCGCTACCGACTATCCCCAATCCGCCCCGGCATGTCGGCCAGGATGTACGCGACCGTCGCCAGCATCGCTACGTTTTGCGATAACTCTACAGGGTCGACCTTGTCCAGCGTGTCGGCGTGGGTGTGGTGGTAGTTGAAGTACGTCGAGCCTTCGACGTGGTGGCCCATGAGTACGACCCCGCCCGATTTCATCGGACCGACGTCCGCGCCGGAACCGCCGGCGGAGGCTTCCATTTCACCGATCGAACTCAAGAGCGAGAGGATGTCGTTCATCTGCTTGACTGCAACGCCCTCTCGGGCCTCGTCCTCGCAGTCGATAGTGTAGCCCTTGGGCCGAAAAACGCCGCTGTCCGACTCGATGGCGGCGACGTGATTGGCGAGTTCGTTCTTGTGGTCCGCGGCGTACGCACGTCCGCCGGCGAGGCCGTTCTCTTCGTTCGTGAAGAGCACGACACGGATCGTTCGCCGCGGTCGAAGGCCGAGTTTGCGCAGCACGTTGATGGCTTCCATCGCCATGACGCACCCTCCGCCGTCATCGTGGGCGCCGGTCCCGACGTCCCACGAATCGATGTGCCCGCCGATGACGACGACCTCTTCCGGATTCGTGCGCCCGCGGAGTTCGCCTATGACGTTGCCCGACTCGCCGTCGGAAAACGTCCGTGCCTCCATGCGCAGGTTGACGGTCACCGGAACGCCGCGCTTCCGTAGCCGGGCGATGAACGTCGCATCCTCGAGCGAAACGGCGGCCGCGGGAATCTTGACCTTCGCATCGCCGTATCGCATGGCGCCGGTGTGCGGGGTATGTAGGCTGACCGCGGTCGCGGAACGGGCAAGGCACGCGACGGCGCCATGCTCGGCCGCCTTGCGGGCGCCGTGTACGCGGTAATGGACGCCAGTGCCATATCCTGACCCTTTTTCCGGGTCATACTGCGGCATCGCTTGGTTGAAGAGGACGATTTTGCCGCGCACCTCGGCCGCACGCGCTTCGAGTTCCTCGTCGTCGTGAATGACGATGACCGGCGCGGTAATACCCTCGGGCGGGGTTCCGACGGAACCCCCGAGACCGAGCATCGCGATCTCGTGGCTTCGCGGGGTGAGCATGGTGCAGGATTCCTTACCGCGGACCCAATGCGGCACCATGACCTTCTCGATCCGCACGTTTTCCTGTCCGTCGCGTTTCATCGCGTCGGCTGCCCAGCGGATCGCCTTTTCGAGTTGAGGCGATCCGCTCAGACGCGGGCCGATGTCGTCGCACAGCTCCTCCATCTTGCGCCACGCATCATTGCCGGCGAGCGCGGCATCGACGATGCGCCTGGCGTCGGCGCGATATCGGTCGGCAATCGGCGTGGCCGAATCCGTTGGCGACTCGCCGCGTCCGATCATCGGCGAGATCAGGACCGCCAGTGTGGTCAGTGCGATCAGCGTTCTCATCGGTTGCTCCCCATTCGTTCGAACCATTGTCGCGTGTCATCCTTCTCGCCACGATGCGTTGGACCCTAGCGGCAAGCCCGCGCTGTGCTACGCGTGCGCCACGACGATTGATCGCATCCGGGCGATCGCGCGGCCCAACAGCTCTTTGAAGAAGTAGATCGGGAGGATACGTCGCTGCACGAGGATAGTCTATCGAGAATCGTTTTGGACTGGAGGATTTCCCGATTTCGTATGCCGGATCCATCGACATTCGCATGGCATCAAACGCCGTAACATCGCGCGGGCCTGGCAAAGCCAGCTTGCCAGCGCCCGCGGCTCGGAAGACAGAAACGGGAAATGCTCTATTGCGTGGAGAAACGCTCGGGCGACGCGCCCTGCTCGTCGCATGGGATGATGCGCGTCTTTTGTCCGCTTCGTTCTTCGTAGGCGCTCACGGCACCGGCAAGTGCTTCGCGAGCCTCGTCGGTAGCCCGCATGAGCACGACAACGACACCGCCGCATCCAAAACCCGATACCTTTGCGCCATAGATGCCGGCTTTGGCGCCATAGCGCCGCATCAGCCTCACGAGCAGTTCGGTATTCACGGCGCCGAGTCCGTATCGTTGCCCATAGCTCCAATGGGAGGCGAACATGAGTTCCCCGGCCCGTGACAGGGGATCCGGATCGGTGCAACGTCCCGCGCGAACGATGCAGTCCGCGAACTCGCAAGCGCGCGCGTTCTCGTAGATGTGGTGTTCGGTGCGCGACCGTACCTTATAGACTGCATCCGGATCCACTCTGGTCGCCGTGTCGCCCGTCTCTCCGAAGCGATCGAGGAAGTCCCACCCCTTGATCTTGGTCGGCAACCGATCGCGAAAATACTCGACGTATGTATGGCATGAGAGGTTCGAGACGTAACCGTTCCACTCGATCGCTGTATATCGTTCGTGTTTGATGATGCGATCGATCAGAACGCGGCCCATGAATGCCGCCGTCCGTGCCGTGTTATACCGAGTGATATAGTTTTCGTTTCGCGTGCCGCAGTCGACGCCGACGATCCGCACACCGGCCGGCAATGGCAACGCCTTGACGGTCGGCTCGGATTGAACGCGACATCGCAACAACTCGCCCGCCTTGGACGGCGATAACATAGACAGGACGTTGCTGATACCGGACGGCACGCCGATCCAACTACTGACGGCGCGCTGACACAGCCGCGCCAGCGCCGTGCGATCCGCTTCCACCGCGATCGCGCTTGTAAGCGCCATCGCGGTTCCGGCCGCCACCGCACAATACGCGCCGGTGTCCGTCGTATGATCAAACGACGTCGATATTTTCAGTGTGACGCCCGCCATGCGATTCCCAAGAACGCCGTCGCGCAGAAGCTCCGCGATCGTTCCCAGCGCGCAACGGACGAGTTGAGAGTTCGAGCCGCCCAACAGGGCGTTTCCGTCGGCGGAATCGACGACTTTGCCCGGCGACGGCATCAGGCGCGCCACGGGGACGGTCATCGGAGATCCGTCCACCGTCGTCGAATCCCGCACGGATTCAATTGCGATCATGTCGTCATCGCGGGGAATGACGGTCACACAGACGTGGTCGCAAGTCGGCACACTCAGCGCCAAACCGCCGGTGAAGTCGGAAAGACCTCCGATGACGTCGAGTCGGGCGCGGGCACGGGCCACCAGCCCCGCGTGTTCACCGGCCAGCGGCTGCACGGCCCCGGGGAAGACAGCGGAGACCGATGGTCTTCCGGCGGCAAACCCGGTATGGGGCGGCACCGTAGCCAGAACGTCGGACTTCCGATCGGCGCTCATAGCTCTCCCGTCGATTTCTGAAGTTCGTCGAGCACCCGTTCGTCAACATAGACCGGGGTGTCGGTGCCCGCCGCAATGGCGAGGGCATCGGACGGTCTCGAATCGATCTCGATGACCTTGCCGTTGGTCCGAATCACCAACTTTGCGAAAAAGGTCTGATCGCGCAGGTCGTTGATCACGATCTGATCAATCTTGCCATTCAGATCGCCAATAATGCGCTCGATCAGATCGTGCGTCATCGGACGCGGAACCGGACGACCGTGCGTCCGGCGGTCAATCGCGTATGCCTCGTTGAGCCCGATCAAGATAGGAAAACGGCGTTCGCCATCGACCTCCTGCAAGACGATCAGCGACGCCTTCTCGTCGTGCGAATCGACGATGACGATTCTTGCCAGATTCATCCGAACGAGCATACGATTCTCCGCGTCGCTGCCGGGGCTACACTAGCCGTCGTCGATACGGTGTCAAGTTCGTTGGTGCCATCCGCATCCCCTGCCCCTTCCGTCCAATCACGACCCGCGTCGGCCGATCCACCTTGAGAAGGCGCCCCGGAAACCTCGTGTGCCGCCAACCCGGAATTCTCGGGTTGGCGTCGAGCGATCGGCATAGCAAAGTCCGCTCCCTCCCGGTCGCGGTTCGGATTTGGGTCGCCGCCCAACCCGCAAGTTTGTGCGTGGCGATGCACTATTCGCACTTGGTCTCCGCGAGCGTCGCCCGCAACGCCTTCAACTCTTCCGGTTCCATGGAAACGCCCTTGTCGGCGAGCGGGAAATCGCCGGCCCGGACATCATCGGAATACGCCCGAAAAGCGTCGACGAGGATACCGTGAAGTTGGGCATACACTTTGACCGACTTGGGCGGATGACCGATGTCATAACCCAAGATGTCGTGCATCACGACGACCTGACCGTCACATATAGGTCCCGATACGCATCCGATCACCGGAAGCTCCGTCGAGCCGGTAATCAGCCCCGCGACCTCCGTCGGTACCGCCTCCAGCAGAAGGGCCACCGCGCCGGCGTCCTCCATGATCCGCGCGTCTTCGATGATGACTTGGGCATCCCGGGCGAGCTTGCCCTGAACTCTGTATCCGCCGATCGAGTGGATCGACTGCGGTCGGAGGCCGAGATGGGCCATCACCGGGATCGTCGCCGCACTCATGGCCGCGACGGTGTCCGCGTGGCGCCGGTCCACCTCCACCTTGACGCAGTCACACCCCGCCTCGGCCATGAACCGGCCGGCGTTCCTGATCGCATCCGTCGGACACACCTGATACGACAGATACGGCATATCGCCGACCAGAAACACCGATGGCGCACCGACGCGCACCGCCTTGGCCACCGTGATTAACTCGTCCATCGTGACCGGCAGCGTCGTGGGATGCCCCAGACAGACCTCAGCGTAGGTATCGCCGATGAGCAGCGAGTCCAAGCCTGCCTCTTCCATGAGGCGGGCTGTCGTATAATCGTAGCAGGTGAGCATCGAGATGCGCTGACGCTCTCGCTTGCGTGCCTGCAATGTGCTGATCGTCGTTTTTGCGCGACCGGTCATGGCTTCTCAAGCATACGCGCCTCGTGCACGAAAAACAAGAACCGACCGTCACCGGTGCGTCGCGGGTTGAACCGAAGAATCCGACTTGGAGGAGGTGCGTCGGATGAGCGCCAGGGTGCCGAACCACGGGCGCAAACGCCCAAGTCCGTCGCACGAGGATCGACGGATCGCCGGCGAGGACGTCACGGACCGTGGCTGCGACGCGGCCTCTGGGGTGCATTTGACCCCGCGACCCGTCTCGTGATACGCTGGACCACTTGATTGCCGTTTGTTTGCCAGGAGCGTTTCAACAATGGAGACCACCAGCCGGGTGTTGACGAGCGGGTTTGACGATCTTGCCGATCATGTCTGGACGATGATATCGGATACGCGCGGCGGGGCGTATTTTCGCTCGCACGCGCCCGACGTTTGGCATCCACCGCTCAACGTCTATGAAACTCCAACCCGCTACTACGTCTGCGTCGAGATCGCCGGAATGGACGCCCGTGCGTTCGATATTCAGGCGGCGAACGGAGCCCTGTACATCCGGGGCTCGCGGCAGCGACCTACGATCCCCGATCATGACGGCGAGGTTAGCGTGCATATCATGGAGATCGATTCAGGTCGATTCCAGTGCAAGCTCCCGTTGCCCCCCGACGCCCACACGGACGGCATCGAAGCGACCTACCGAAATGGTTTTCTGTGGGTGCTCGTGCCCCGCGATGCCGATTCCGGTGGAACCGGCGCGCCATGAACGCAGCGCCGAACGACAATCCGGATTCGCAGAGTCCGCCGGTTGGCGAAAACGGATCGTCCGACGCCCAACCCGTGGCAGTCACGACGGAAACTGAAACCTCCACGCGCCCCGACGAGTTTGACGTTCCGGAACGCCTCCCGATTCTACCGATTCGCGACACGGTAGCGTTTCCCGGAACGGTCATGCCGCTCGAGGTCAATCGCGAGAAATCAAAACGCGTGCTGGACATGGCGCTCGGCGGTTCGCGGCTGGTCGCGGTCGTCGCCCAACAGTCGGCGTCGATCGAAGATCCCAAGCTCGAACACCTCTTTCGCGTCGGAACCGTATGCCGGCTCTTGAAGCTGTTTCAGATGCCCGACGGTTCCAAGACGGTCATCGTGCATGGACTCGTCCGCGTCGGCATCGAAAAAGTCACCGAAGACGAAGGCTATCTGGAAGCGACGGTCCACGCGCGCCCCGATTCGACCGAGACTACCAAGGAGATCGATGCGCTTGTCCATACCGTGCGGCACGGCGCCGACAAGGTTCTCGAGCGCTCCGAGAACATCCCCGAAGAGGCCCGCATCGTTCTCCACGGTATCGAAACGCCCGGGGGTCTGGCGGATTTCCTGGCGGCCAACCTGCCTCTGGGGCTGGTGCACAAACAGGAACTGCTCGAGACGTTCGACGTCACGGATCGACTTCGCAAAGCCAACTTGGCCGTCGCCGCGCAGCTCGAAATCCTGGAACTCTCTGAAAAGATCCAGGCCAGGGTAAACGAGCAGGTCGATAAGTCGCAGCGCGAGTACTACCTTCGAGAGCAACTCAAGGCGATCAAGAAGGAACTCGGCGATCGCGATTCGCAGGACGGCACGCGCCAAGAACTTCTCGTACGGATCAAGGCCGCGAAGATGCCGGAAGACGTCGAGAAGGAAGCGCTGCGCGAGGTCGATCGCCTCGAACACATCCCACAGGTTTCGCCCGAACACGGCACGGTTCTCGACTATCTCGACTGGCTCGTCGAGATTCCGTGGTCCAAGACCACCAAAGACAATCTCGACATCAACCGGGCGCAGGAGATCCTCGACGAGGACCACTACGGCCTCGAGAAGGTCAAGAAACGCATTCTCGAGTTTCTTGCGGTTCGCACGCTCAGCAAGAAGAGTCGCGGTCCCATTCTCTGTTTCATCGGGCCGCCCGGGGTCGGCAAGACGTCGCTCGGCAAGAGCATCGCCCGCGCGCTCGGTCGCACGTTCATCCGACTGTCGCTCGGCGGCGTCCGCGACGAGGCGGCCATCCGTGGGCACCGCCGAACGTACATCGGCGCCATGCCCGGCGCGATCGTCCGCGAGATCCGCAAGGCCGGAAACCGCAACCCGCTTTTCA
>JADFHG010000194.1 GCA_022567365.1 Planctomycetota bacterium
TTTGCCCCGGCGCGCCCCAAGCAGCAGGGAGAGTGATCTGCTGCCGGGCAGGCCCCGGCGGCCGTAGTGCAGGCATGCATTAATGGCCATCCACGTTTCACCTTCAACGCCTTCGACGGCGCCAGATTTAGCGGTCGGCCAGGCGCCCGTGCGTTTCTTACGGCGATCCGCCCACGTGAGAACTCCTTCGATCGTCAGCGGCTTCTTGTGTCTGGCGATGACGGCGCCGCGGTGCTCGACGAGCAATCTTGCGAGTGAGCCGCCTCGGGGGAGCCCGCGGCCCCCGGTCTTCAGACTGTTGTCGATGGCCCCCCATGTTTCCCCGGGAACTTGTTCGATGGGGCCTGCGCTTCTGTTTGGCCAGCGCCCGTCCCGCCGGCGGTATCGGTCCGCCCAAGTGAGAATCTCGCTGACCTTCAGGTTGGGGCATCGGAGCCCCAGGACCCTGCCTCGGTGTTTGGCGAGCAGTTGGGCAAGCGAGCTTCCGTCCCCCAATCCGCGATGGCCTACGCGCAGGGCGACGTCAATCTTCCTCCATGATTCGCCACGAACGCCCTTGATGGGACCCGACCTTTGGGTGGGCCACTCACCCGTTCGAATGTGGTGCCGATCCGCCCAGACCAGAATGACCTTGATCGAGAGCTTGGCGCGTGCCTTGCCGCTGATGAAACCCCGGTGCCGGGCAAGAAGGAAGTTGAGGGACGACCCGCCCGGCAGGCCGAGCCCGCCGTACACCAGGCAGCCGTCGATCGCACTCCAGTCTTCCTCCCGGACGTCAAACACGGGTCCCGAGCGGTACGTCGGCCACCGGCCGGTACGCTTGTAGTGCGCATCGGCCCAGGCGAGGATTCTCTGCGTGGTCAAGCGCCGGCGGTGTCGGTGTTGGCCCATCGTGTCACGAGACAGTAGTAGGGTGCATCTTGATGCACCCTACAATCTTGCCGTTCGATCCGTTGCAATTGTCGGCGGATTCGGCATACGAAATCGGGAAATGCCGTAGCCGTCACTGCACCGTTGGAATCGCCTCGTCGAATACCTTGAGCGCGACCTGGAGCTGTGTTTCGTTGATGCACAGTGGCGGGGTGAACCTGATGCCGATCTCGCCGCATGGCAGCAGGATCACGCCGTTGTCGAACGCCTGTCGCAACAACCGGCCGCGCAGCCCCGCGTCCGGCTTGCCGCTGCGCGCGTTGACGACATCGACCGCGCACATAAGCCCCATACCGCGTGCATTCGTGATGGACTTGTGTTTGCGCTCGATCTCCCGCAGCTCGGTGATCAACTGCTCGCCGCGCGTCCGGGCGTTTGCCATATAGGCGTTTTCGATCAAGTCGAGGGTCGCCAGTGCGGCCGCGCAGCACACGGGATTGCCGCCGTATGTGCTACCCTGCGCGCCCGGCGCCCAGTCCATGACATCCTCGCGTGCGATGACCGCGCCCAACGGCATTCCGCTCGCCAGCCCCTTGGCCATGAGCAGGATGTCCGGAACGACGGAGAAATGGTCGCAGGCGAACCACTTGCCGGTCCGTCCCGCGCCCGACTGAATCTCGTCGCACACCAGCAGTATTCCGTGCTTGTCGCAGAGCGAGCGCAGTCGAGGCAGAAAACGGGCATCCGGCACGACGTATCCGCCTTCACCTTGGAACGCCTCGACGAAGATGGCCGCGACTTCACACGGCGCCATCTTGTAATTGAACAGTTGCGATTCGATGGCCTCGACGTCGCCGTAGGGAACGTGCGCGACCATCGGCACGAGCGGGCCGAAACCCTCCTGCTGGCGGGCCTTCGAGCACGTCAGCGATAGCGCGCCCATGGTGCGTCCGTGAAAGGCACCATGAAATGCGATCACCCACTTTCGACCCGAGTGCAATCGGCTGAGCTTGAACGCCGCTTCGACCGCCTCGGTGCCGCTGTTCGTGAGCAGTACACGTTTTTTCGCCTTACCGGGTGCGATCTTCGCCAGGCGCTCGCACAGTTGTACCATGGGAGAATAGTAAAAATCGCTTCCGCATATGTGGATGAATGCCTTGGCCTGGGTCTCTATGGCCTCGGTCACCTTGGGATGCGAGTGCCCCGTCGCGCACACCGCGATGCCGGCGGCCATGTCCAAAAAGCGATTGCCGTCGACGTCAGCGATGACCGAGCCATACCCGCGATCCATCACCAACGGATAGTCTCGCGTATTGGACGGCGAGGTCACGCGCTCGTCGCGTTCGATAATCGCCTTGGCCACAGGTCCCGGCAGCGCCATCTCGATCCAAGGGGCCGGTCCGATCCAAGTGTCGCCCGGCGACTTTGGCTGTTCGTCCATCTTGATTCCCAACATCCAACGCCCTCCTTTTGTCTGTAAGGCGCACCCTCTTTCCCCGGACCGTCGCGCCGTGGGCCGCATCATCGCGGATCCTCACGCCATGGCAACCGTAGCCGTCGGGGAACGACCCTGCTCTAATCGGTTCGCGGGGCGGCGGACGATTAGTCAGACTGGCGGAGATGTCCGTGGGTCGCGGCGGATCGATGGGATTGGCCGCGATGCCGCGATGCAGAGCCGCGGCGTGTGTAAGAGCGTGTTTCCCGACCGAGCCGCGACCGTGAGGGAACGGTCTTCTGCTCGGAAGTGAGACCGCTCCCTCACGGTCGTGGCTCGGGAAAAGACTTCTCGAGTACGCTCGAATTGGTTACCGGACCAAGCGGCCCACGACGGACGACGGACGACCGACTCGCGCGCCCGCGTGCCATCCGGGCGATCGAGCGTCTTGATGGCTTACGGCCCCGGGCACGGGTCGGGGAAGACGCGGACGAGCACCGTATTGCTCTGTACGACCAGGCACGTATTGGCCATGCGCACGAAATAGTCCCCATGGTCCGGGTTGTCGGCCGACTCGATGTGATACTCCGACTCGGTCGCTCCCGGTATCGGCACGCCGTCGATAAACCACTGAAAGTTCGCCGCAGGATCGGCATCGACACCGACGCTGAGCGTGTATTCGGAACCGCAGAGCAGATCCTCCGGCTCGGGCTGTTGCGTGAGGATGAGTCGCACGCACGGCTCGTCGGTGAACTGCACCATGAACTTCGCAAAATCCCGGAAGTCGGCGTCCGTGTCGCCGTCGATGTCGGTCGCCGAGCACGCGCCGTCCACCGGGTTGCCGGGACCGGTCATGCAACCGGCGAACAACGCCCAGTCGTTTTCGTCCACGTCGCCATCGGTATCGAAGTCCGCGGGCGCCGATGCGACGAACTTCGGAACGGGCATGACCACCACCGGTCTGACGCCGTCATTGGCCGTCACCACGTACACGTCCGTCCCGACCGCGCCCGTGCCGACAAGCTGGACCTCATAGGCACCCCCGCCGACGTCGACAACCGGTCCGATCATCATCGCTTGGTCGCTCACCTCGTCCAGGTGTTCGACCGAGACCGAAATGGTTGCCGGATCGATCGGCGTGCCTAGCCGATCTACGAATTGAATCGTCATCGTGGCCGTGCCCTTCTTGTCGGCGGGCAGCGTCGGCGGATCGATGGTGACCGTGGACAAAACGGCGTCGGGACGCCCGATCAGAGACGCCTGGAACTTATCGAACATCTCCTGAAGCTGAAGCACGGGATCCGGATCGCCCGCGGTTTGGAACGGGACGTTGAGCACCATGAAGTAGTCGCCACTGGCGCATCCCACGCTGACGTTGCACGTGCCGTCCGTATCGCCGGTGCGTGAGCCGATCATGAACCCGACGTGCGCCGACTTGAGGAACCCACGCTTGGGCGGCGAGCCGCAAGCCGTTGGGTCGTTGGGAAGGCAGGAGCATCGCCCGTCCCCCCCCATCGAGCGGGCCGCCTCCATCCCCGCCATGAGCTTTTCCGGCAAAGAGCCCACCGTGTTCAAGACGGCTTGCTCCGCCATCTCGACAACCGGCGGGCCGGTGAGCACGTTGCCCTGTATCGCGTAGTGCATCGTGCCCGATTGCCCGACCACGCCGTCCGCCCACGCCCCGGCGATCGACCCCGTAAACGTTGCCTTCCGTCCGAACGTATCAGCGATGCCGTATTGCCGGGTTTGATGATTTGGATCCTGGTTCTCCAGTAGTTCGAGGATCGTCTCGGGTGAGATCCCGAGATCGAGCGCGGTAAAGATCAAGGCGCGGTTCTGCCCGTTCGAGTCGACGAACGACTGTGCGACACCCGCGCCGGTATCCACGACGACCACCGGTAGCCATTGCTTCAAGTCGAATCCGGTCAGGCACGTGGCCGAACCGACGACGATTTCCTTTGTCTCCGTGTCCACCAGGATAATGGACCATGTGGCTCGCACGGGCGGGGACCACGCCGAAGCCCACAGAACCAATAGACCACCGATCAGTGTGATTCGCCGTGCTTTCCGGTTGAACATTCGAGATCGAATCGGCATGGTACGTCTCCAGCAACGTGAACAAGAGGCTACAACTATTACGATAGAACAACTCCCGGTTAGGGGCTATTCTAGCAAAGTCCGGAACGTGAATCCAGGTCTCCGTGTCGATCTGCGTCGTCCTGCTGAACGCCCTGCGGACGCATGTGCGGATTCAAGGCGCGATCCGCGATCCGCGATCCGAGTACACGCTTGCCGGGAATGGCGACTGCATGCTCGCTATGTACCTACGACATCCGATGACTACATATGGAACTTAGGCTTCGACGCTAATCCTGCTACAATTGAATGCCGTGAACGACTGGGTCTATTGCGATAATAATGCGACGACGCGACCTTTGCCCGAGGTCGTTGAAGCCATGCTGCCGTTTCTGCGGGAGGCGTATGCGAACCCGTCGAGCGTACATCAATTCGGGCAATCCGTCCGTCACCGCGTCGAGGTCGCTCGGGAGCAGGTCGCGCGCTTGATCGGCGCCGCCGCGAAGGAGATCGTGTTCACCAGTGGCGGGACCGAGAGCATCAATCTGGCGATTCGCGGGGCGCTTTCGGCTCGTCGATGGACCGGCGCTGGTTCAAGACCGCGGCGAATCCTGACCACGGCGGTCGAACACTCGGCCGTCCTTCGGGTGTTGGAAGTGCTCGAGGCGGATGAGTGGATCATCGACACGATCGGTGTCGATCAGGACGGGCGAATCGAGGAGGCGGAGTTCGCCGCTAAGCTGGCCGACGATACGGCCTTGGTCTCCCTGATCCATGCGAACAACGAAACCGGCGTCGTCTTCGACGTCGCGCGCCTCGCGGGTATTGCGGCCGACCGCGGTATCCCCGTCCACGTGGATGCGGTGCAGTCGGTCGGCAAGCTGCCGATTGACGTGACGGATTGGCCGGTTCAGTTCGTGTCGATGTCCGCGCACAAGTTTCACGGACCCAAAGGCACGGGCGCTCTGTATGTACGCCGACGCGCCCGCATCAGCCCGCTGATCCACGGCGGCGGACAGGAACGAGGGCTGCGCGGGGGAACCGAGAACGTCGCCGGTGTCGTCGGCATGGGCGTGGCGGCCGAGACCGCGACGAGCGACCACGCGGAGACCGCCCACCGCGTCCGCGCGCTGCGCGACCGATTGGAAGGCGGCATTTTATCCTCAATCCCATTCGCGCATGTGAACGGCCGAGGCGCGGAACGACTTTATACCACGGCGAACATCGGTTTCGAAGGGCTCGAGGCCGAAGCCATCCTGATCCTGCTGAGCGAAGCCCGCATCTGCGCGTCGGCCGGCGCTGCGTGCAGCAGCGGATCGCTCGAGCCCTCGCACGTGCTCAAGGCCATGGGCATCGACGAGCGAATCGCGCATGGTGCAATCCGCTTCAGCCTCTCACGATTCAGCACGACCGAAGAGATCGATCACGTCGTCGCGACGTTGCCCGGGTTGCTCTCGCGGCTGACGGCGCTCAGCATGAACCGATGACGGTGGAGGCGATGGCGAAAGATCGATACGACAAACGGCTGTGGCGCGAGATTAGCATCGTGTTGTTCCGCGACTGGGATCCAATCGGCGTGAGTGACATGGGGGCACCGAGCGACGAGTACGACAGCTACATTGGCGGCGTCTATCGCCTGGTCACGGGCGGAGCGGAACCTATTGAGTTGGCGCGACATCTCTTGCGGATCGAAACCGAGACCCTGGGTCTGGAAACCCGCGGGGAGGAAGCGTGGCGTGTCGAGGTGGCCGACAAGCTCCTTGTGCTACGGGCGTAGCGTTCTTCCGCCACGCGTCCACTCAGACCGCTGAAACGCTTGCGCGCGCCGATGAACACGATGCGGACGCCGCAGCCGTTGGCCCGCCCGCTCTATCCGGAAAACAAAGCGGAGACCACCCGTTCAAGAATCAAGAATGGAAGCGCGAACAAGCCGAGCAACTGGAAGATCAAGAGCCCAAACATGATGACTATCCTCCCAATGAAAGCACCCGACCGCACTCGCGCTCGATGAGTGAAAACGCGCGACGCGCCGGTCGGACGACAAACGTACAACACGGTTCAGTCAAGCGAATAAACACGGAGTTCCCCGTCCATGCCGACGACTAGATCATCCCTCCCATCGTCGGCAGGCATTGCCAGTAGCCCCCGAGCTCTGTCATCAAGTATCTCGTCGTAGATCAATACACCAGATGAGTCGAAAACAAGCAGCTCTCCTCGTGGAGGTGTGAAGCCAAGACCTGCACCGGTCGGCAGTTTGCCAACAATCGCCACCGAGGCATCAGCCCCAACCTCCGTTCTGACAAACCGTGCGGCGAATCCCTCGACGGCTTCGGATTTCGATGGATCGAACACGAAAGGATGAAGAACGGGCCACTCGAGATCCAGCCTTAGTTTGCCAGCGAAGTCGATGATGTTCCCGGCGTCACGTTTTCCATCCATCTGTATGAAGAACTGCTCCGCCTGGTCATAGTCCGTGATCATGTGTCCGCGAATAAAATCGACAACGGATCCGGTCATCGACGATTCCAGGACAACTTCGGAAACCAATTGGGCTCCGAGGTCAAAAAACCGCCAGTTCTTGGTCGGTCTCGAGTGCGATGCACCGATCTCAAGCGCTTCCGTGCCCACCACATCGACAAGGAAAACGTCGAGCACGCCGTCGTCGGCGAACCGAATGACATCGTTTCCTTGGTGGTC
>JADFHG010000195.1 GCA_022567365.1 Planctomycetota bacterium
CATTTATCGGAAATCTTCAAGATCTACATCAGTTATTTTGTTACGAACCCTAATGACCGGGCAACTGCCCCCACTACCAGACAAAAACACTGCAGACGACTGAAGAGTTACGCTTGGTGAAACGGAGTCGGGCTCTGCGGAGACGCAACCCGGCAGGGGATAGCCAAGCCGACGGTGCGCCCAAGGCACCTGCCCCGCTGCTGAACCGCGGCGGGGCTTCTTCGTTACCCCTTGGAACACCGGAGCCATGCCTCGAAAAACCCCGGGGTCCGCGGCTGAGCCCCAGCATCTACCCACAGATTCTGCAAAAAAACCTTTTTCAAGAGGCTCATGTAAATTACACGGTGGCCTGATAGGAGTCATGCATGTTCAAATAATCGGTGTCGGAGTAGTATTCCATTTCGTCGGCGATATGGGCGGGTTGAATCCTATGCCAACCGCCCGCGCCCCATTCACCTTCGATTGACGGGCGAGCGCCGTCGCTGTTAGGGTTGTTTCGCGCGGCGGGCGAAGAAGACGAGGTACACCGCGATCGCACCGGCAATCCAAATCGTGCCGATATACGCGGCTTGCCGAACCGACGCATCGCAGTAGGCACCGATGACGATGCCAACCTCGCCCAATACGAACAGCGCGGGGACAACTGGATAGCCGAAGCCGAAGACCGGCCCCGTCGCCCCTGACCGGAAGGCAACGTCCCTTCGCCGCATGAGAAGAAACGGCGCGAACCCCGTGAGCACGAAGAACACCCCGTCGATGAACACCACGCCGGTGATGAGTTTGTCCAACCTGCCGGGACCCGCGACGAACAACAGCAAGAGGGCGGCGCCGCCGAGCATCAGGATGGCCGGCACGGGCGTTTGGAACCGCCGGCTTACCCGTGCAAACGGTTTGAAGAACCGCCCGTCCGCGGCCATTCCGTAGATCAGACGCGGTCCGGAAAGGAGCTGCGCATTGAGCACCCCGAACGCCGACACCGCAACGGCCAGACCCATCGCACGACGCCCCGCTCGCGGCCAAACCGTTGCCAGGGCATCGGCGGCCGGCGTATCACTACCCACCAAGTGATCATACCCGAGCAGTCTTAGATAGGCCCAATTGACGAGCAAATAAACGACCACGACGATGACCACCCCGACGATGATCGCGCGCGGGACGTTGCGCTCCGGGTGTCTTACTTCCCCCGCGATCCAAAGCGCATGTTGCCAGCCGCCGTACGCAAAGAACGCGGGCACCATGGCCGCGAACAGCACCGCCACGACGCCGAAACCGGTGGCGCCCGGCGGTGGGGGATCGACGGGAGCAGGTGGTGCCGCATTCGTGGCGACAACCGCCGCGACGACGGTCACCGCGATAAGTGTCAGAACCTTGGCATATACGGTCACGTTCTGAATCGTCGAGCCCCATTTCACGCCCAAACCGTTCGCCGCCATGAGCGCGACGATCAGAAACGCGGCCATCGCGGGCAAAGCGCGCGGATCCGGGGCCGGTTGTCCGAACGCAAGCAGGAAGTTCTCAGCGCACACAACGGCAATGACCGCCACGGCACCCGCCTGCACGGCCGTGGCGTTGCAAAACACGTAGACGAACGCCGGCATCGGACCGTAGGCGTCTCGCAGGATTTCGTATTGCCCGGCGGTTCGCGGATAGAGGCGGCCGAGTCCGGCGAACGTCAGGGCGCCCATGAGCGCGATTACGCCACCGAGCGACCACGCAAGAAGGGTCAGTTCGGGGCCGCCCGCGAGCGCGGCCACGCTGCGCGGCGTGATGAAGATCCCGACGCCGATGATGGCCCCCACCACGACACACGTTGCCCCCACGGGTCCAATCGCGCGCTGCAGGGCATCGTCACTCGGACCGGCCGGCAAACCGGTCGGCCGGTGGTCGGTGCCAGTTTCTCGGTCTGCTCGATCCACAAGCACATTCCTAATACCCATATGGCGCCGACAACGCCTGTCGTTGTGCCGCAGGGGCTTACGCCGTCTCTGATTTCGTGCTCGGCCGTGGCTTAGCGTCCACGTCCGGCAGCACGTCCAGTGCCGCCGAAAGGTCGCCCACGGCCATGTGGGTGTAGTAGCCCATCGTCACACCGTATCGCCGTCTTGCCGCCGCGCCCAGTCGTCACGCGAGTGTCAGTCGCGCTGACCCGGGTGTATCCGAGGGGGTATCCGAGGGGGTATCCGAAAAGATGCGCCCAATCGTGCGGAACACTGTTGGAGGCAGTGCGGCGGAAGAGCAACCGGGTTTCGGTGTCGGGCTATCCCGGACACCCTTTTTGAATCGAAATGCAAAGAGTGCGCGCGGGCGCGCGGTGCTGCAGTCGCGGCGCGCCGAATCGAGTTGCCGCAAAGATAAGGCTCCAAGGGAGGGTGCGAATGACCACTGACCGCGAGCATCGCAACGCCGGTCGCACCCACCATACGGGTGGACGGTGCTTGGTATTCCCGGCGCCGGCTTGGCTGCTCGCAACCGGCCATTTTTTCAAACCATGCGAAGGTTGGGCTAACGCGGAAGGTGGGCATCCAGATCGTCGAGATGACGATTGCCGTCGTCGTCCGCGCCGCCGAATTCCCCATCGACCGGATTGGAGTCGCGTTCGATCAGGGTTGGATCATACCATAGGAGCGACATTTCGTATCGGCAAAACGTGCGGCCGACGTGCAGATAGTCAAAAGGCATGTTGAAGACGGATGCAAACGCCCCCATGACGCAGAACAGGACATGTGCCGTAGCGACCGTCGCGAGCGGGAGTTTCGTTTCCGCGAGAATGACTACCGCAACACCGCCGACGACGAGAACGGTGACCACGATCGACCAAACCATGGAGACCTTGGACCAATATGCGAGGTATGGGGACCGTACTCCGTGCAATGTTCGTCGGGCAATGAGTCCGGGAATGAAAAACCCGATGATTGCCAAGACCTGAACCACAGCGCTACGGTTTCGTTCCGCTTCGCTCGGAGAGTAGTTCACTAACGTTCTCCTCGTGTCCGTCGCCCGTACGGCCCCGAAGAAGACATGCGGTTGATCGATCGGAACCTCCAAGCGACAACAAGATCGTACCAAGTAGACGCTGAAGCAACAAGGGATTTCGATTGCCCGCGCCGAACGCGCGATACGATTCTGAAGCACCGGGTGGATTTCGAGGGGATGCCCGAGACGACCTCGCCCGCCGTCAACCCGACAATCGAGGCTCTCGGAAGCGGATTGTGTTTGAGGCGTAGCGGCCGCCCCCTGCGGCGACCGTAGAAGTTTGGGAGCGTTGCACATGCCCCCGTCCGCCACGGGGGGGCGGACGCCACCGTGCGTTGACGGAAAACCGCCAAACACGCACGGAAAACGCAAACTGGAAATAGCACCAATTTGGTGCTATATTCCCATGCCTCCGATCGTGGCGGCCGTCTTCCATGAAGCGGCTGCTCCGGGCGATGCGGCAGAGCCGCCGTGACGCCGCGATCCGGATAACGCGACGAAACTCGACAAATGGAGCACAGATATGCCTGCGATTACACAAGACGAGGTAATCGATCAACTGAGAAACGTGCAGGATCCCGAGCTGCACCGCGACATCGTCAGCCTCGACATGGTCAAGGGCGTCGACATTAATGACGGCACCGTACGCGTGAAGGTGGAGCTGACGACGCCCGCGTGCCCGCGCAAGGATGAGATCGGACGCGACGTTGAAGCCGCCGTCCGGAGCCTTCCCGGCGTTGAAGCGGTCGAGATCGAGTGGAGCGCCAACGTTCGTCCGCGCGGTGCGAACGGTGCGGCCGTGGGGCCGGACGGCAAGCCGCTGGAAGCGATCCCCGGCGTCAAACACATCATCGCCGTCGGCGCGGGAAAAGGCGGCGTGGGAAAGAGCACGGTGTCCGTGCTCCTCGCGGTGGGCATGCGTCGCGCGGGGGCTCGGGTCGGTCTTATGGACGCCGACGTCTATGGACCCAGCATCCCGACCATGATGGGGATCGAAGGATCGAAACCGAGCGTTGAAGACGGCAAGATGGTGCCGATCGAGGCCGCCGGCGTGCCGGTCATGAGCATCGGGTTCATGGTGGAGCGCGACAAACCGCTCATCTGGCGCGGCCCGATGGTGCACGGCGTGGTCAAGCAGTTTCTCGATCAGGTCCTCTGGGGCGAGTTGGACTATCTCATCGTCGACCTGCCTCCGGGCACGGGTGACGTCCCGTTGACACTCGCGCAGTCGATCCCGATGACCGGTGCGGTCATCGTGTGTACACCGCAAGACGTCGCCCTGATCGACGCCCGCCGGGCCGTCCGTATGTTTCAACAGCTCAACGTAGGCTGTCTCGGCATCATCGAGAACATGAGCTATTACCTCTGCCCGAAATGCGGCAACCGCGACGAACTGTTCGACCATGGCGGAGCGGCCGCCGCGGCACGCGAACTCGACGTACCCTTCCTGGGAGAAATCCCGCTCAACGTCGCCGTGCGGATCAGCGGCGACGCGGGCACGCCCGAACGAGTATTCACGGATACGCCCGACTACGTCAGCGAGGCGATCCACAAGGTCGTTGGCAACGTCGCGGGGCAGGTGAGCGTAGCCGCCCTTTCCGGGGCACCGGCGCCGACGCTGACGGTGGAGTAAGTTAGGGCTGGATCATGGCGCCGTGTGCCGCGCGCGGTTTACGGTGCCCACACTCGTTCGCAACGCCGCTCGACGCGCACGGAGCTTTCCAATGACAACGGGTGAACTGCTCGCGGTGCAACTCGACGGCACGCGGGATTGGACGAAGAAGTTGATGGCCGACCTGTCCGGTGATGACTGGTCGTTCCAACCCGCGCCTGGTCTGCCGCACGCGACTTGGCTCTGCGGGCACATGACCGTCTCGCAGCATCTGTTGATCCACGTGCGGTGTCTCGGCGGCGACGGACCGCTTGACGAGACGTTCGTCTCATGCTTCCCGACCGGCAAGCCGGTTGTGCCGGTCGGCGGGCCGGTCAAGTCCGTCGCCGAGCAGGACTATCCCCCGCTCGAACTCCTTCTCGAAACCATGGACGACACCCACGCGAAGACACTCGCCGTCGTCCGCGAGATGTCGGACGAGCTTCTCGCGGAGCCGGCATTCGGAGCGGACGGGAAGCTCTCACATCCACACTACCGAGATAAGCTCGGCGCCGTCACGCATTGCGCCCGCCACGAGGCCTTCCACACCGGCCAACTGGCCACGCTAAGGCGCCTTCTTGGGAAGTCGTTCCTGAGGTAGGGGCAGATCGTCTACCGAAGAACTTGCTCGTTTGGGTTCACCAAAATAGAATCGGACGGGTTCGGCGTCAGGAAGTAGGGAAGCTGGATCACCAGCCAGGAACATCTGAGTGTTGACGGTTTCTTGAAGGAGCTTCGATGGGTGAAGGGCCTGATGAGCTTGTCATAGCGGTTACGGCCATGCAGAACGCGCTCCTATCGCGCGCAACTGGCGGATCGCCGAGCGCCGCCGAGTATCAGGAAGCCCGAGACGAACTGCTGCACATTGCACGAATCAGGGCCAAGCTTCCCCCATTTCTTCGCACATGCCGAGATCTGCATCAGTTTTGGGCATTCATCAAGTCGAAGTTTGATCACTACGCCGAGCGACGAGCGTTTATCTGGGACGGTTTCAGGCCGGTGCTTGATATGCTCGACGCCGAAAGTCGCGCTCCAAGCGATGACGCTGCCTCTGCGACGCTGACGGCGGTCGATTCTGATCATGTGCAGGAGGCGTGGCATAAGGCGCTTGAACGGCGTGCTTCAGACCCAGAAGGGGCAATTACGGCCGCACGGACACTACTTGAGTCCGTGTGCAAGCATGTCCTCGACGAACGAGGCGTTGACTACGACGACGGTGTCGAGTTGCCCAAGCTATATCGCTCAGTCGCGAGTGAACTCAACCTAGCGCCGAGTCAGCATACGGAGCAGGTGTTCAAGCAAATCCTCGGTGGATGCCAGGCAGTTGTCGAAGGACTTGGGGCTGTGCGAAACAAGCTCAGCGATGCGCACGGAGGGGGAAGATACAAGGTGAAACCATCTTCCCGGCACGCCGAGCTTGCCGTCAACCTTAGCGGAGCGATGGCGACGTTTCTGGTGTCGACACTGGAGGCGCAGGCAACGGCGGAATAGACTTGTAGGGCGGGTGGATTACCTGCCAGAAACATCGGCGAGTACGGGGCATGCACGCCGGGCCGCGCGGCGGGTCGAGGTTGCATCGTCGCCCATACTGTGGGACAGCGTTTCCGGCCTGCCATGACCGGCAAGAAAGCCGGTTCCGCAGGTGTGGTGCAGCCACTTGGAGAAACCGAGCGTCACCGCTGGGCGGCGTGGGATCTTCAATCGCCCCATGAACCTGCGGGCAAGTTACCCTCGAAACGACGTAAAATCGCGGATTAGCGGACGGCCCTTGCGGTCGCGCGGGGATTTCGATAAGCTGGGGCGTGGTTGTTTTGGGGGGTGCGTCGCAGAAGGCTGGTCGCCGCGTCGCGCGTTTGTCGGGAGCAGCCCGGCGGACGGGGCGCAGGGCGGTCGACGGGGGTACACGCGATATCCGCATACCGCTTCGGCTTTGCCGGGAAGCCGGATCTTTCGCACCATAGCGCCGCGCGTGGTTCGCGGTACGAGGTATTGGGTTCGCCGCATCGACGGGGGTCTCCGCCGATACGGGACTACAGGAGAGTCATAGCGTGAGTGATCGCAGCACACCAATCGTGGGTCGTCTCGTAATCGTTTTCGCCATCCTTGCCTCGACCGGCGCGGCCGCACACGGGCAGGCGATTCGCTGGTTATCGGGCGCGACGGAGATTACCGCTCAGAGTCCGGCTGAAGCACGGACGACGATCGACGCGCTCGCGGCGCGCGAAACCGAGCGCCGCGTCGTCGTGCAGTTTGATCGGGCGATCGAGCGGGTCGAGCGGGTCGCACTTGCGGCGGCCGGCGTCGAGCTTCTCAGCTCGGTCGGTAATCACGCATACTTCGCATCGCTCGCGCTTGGCGGTGTCGACTCCGGGGCCGCCGTCGCGGCAGCGCCGATTCGCGCCGTCGTCGCGATTGCCCAAACTTGGAAAGTGCACCCACGTGTCA
>JADFHG010000196.1 GCA_022567365.1 Planctomycetota bacterium
GGGGAAGACGCTACAGATTGAACGCAGCATCGCCTCGTCCTCCAACCCGCGACTCCGCGTCCGTTGTGGACTGCGACGCCGCGTCGGTCACAGCCCGTGACTCCGCGCGGGCTGAAGCCCGCGGCTCGGGTTCTGGTGAAACTTGCAAAACGGGCCGCCGGTCGTTCATCACGCTTGACTTGACCCGCGTTGGACCTAGCATTTCGTCCTGGGGAAGCTGTCTCCAGGCTTCTATCGTTGAGGACAGAGGTTGACACGGAGCGAAGTGTGTTCACCGGTATCGTCGAGTCCGTCGCAACGATCGAGGGCACCCAAGCGGTGCCCGGCGGGCGCCGTCTGCGCGTCGCCGCGCCATCGATCGCCGACGACTGTGCGCTCGGCGCGAGCGTTTGCATCAGCGGCGTCTGTCTGACCGTAGCGGGTCGCGCCGGTGACGCGCTGGAGTTCGACGTGATCACCGAAACGCTCGAACGCAGCACGCTGGGGGCGCTTCGCAAGGGTGATCGTGTCAACCTCGAACGCTCGCTGACCGTCGGAGACCGTCTCGACGGGCACTTCGTGCAGGGACACGTCGACGGCACGGGCACGGTGACGCGCATTGACACCTCCGGCGGGCAACATTGCGTCTGGTTGCGCACGTCTTCTGAGCTCCTGCCCTACGTCATCCCCAAGGGATCGATCGCGATCGACGGCGTGTCTTTGACGATCGCGAGTCTGCGAAGCGGCGAGTTCTCGGTCGCGCTGATTCCGACGACGCTCGATCAAACGACGCTCTCCTCGCTCACGCCCGGACGCCGCGTCAACATCGAGACGGACGTCATCACGCGGACGATCGTTCATCGCATGTCGATGTTGGAAGGCGCACATGGGGTCTCGCTGAGCGCGCTGCGGCAGGCGGGCCTCGCGTGACCGATCGCCCCGACATCACGACGCCCCCTGGCCGGGGGGCGGAATGCCCTGGCGGGGGGGCAACGTCCCCGACCGGGGTGCGCAACGGCAAACCGCTCATCGGTATTACCATGGGCGATCCGGCCGGGATCGGCGCCGAGGTTATCGTTCGGGCGCTTGGCGATCCCGAGCTAAGGTCGCAGGCCAGGTTCGTGATCTACGGCCTGGAGGAGGTGATGGCCAACGCCGCGGATGACGTCGGGATCAGGCCATTCTGGTTTCCGGTCGGCCCGTCGGAGGTGCCGGATGTCGACACCGGCGTGGTCCTCGTGGGTTTTGAGGAGTTCGACCGGCTCGACCGCACACCACCGAGGCCTACCGCGGAAGGTGGGCGGGCGTCGCTCGCCTTCGTCCATGAAGCGGTGGGCGCTGCCAAGAGCGGGATGATCGACGCGATCGTGACCGGACCGATTCACAAAGTCGCATGGAAGCAGGCCGGTTGCCGTTTCCCCGGGCATACCGAGTTGCTTGCCGACGCTTGCAAGACGAAACGGGTCACCATGATGTTCGTGGCCGACGGGTTGCGCGTCGCACTGGCAAGCACGCATGTCGCACTCTTCGACCTGCGGAACAGTTTTACGATCGGGCTGGTGTTTCAACCGATCGACCTGCTCCACGCCGCACTGACCGAGTGGTTCGGCATCGAGCATCCGCGGATCGCGGTGGCCGGCCTAAACCCGCACGCGGGCGAGGACGGGCGCTTCGGCGACGAAGAGACCCGCGTGATCGAACCCGCGATGGTGATGGCCGGGGCCGTGGGGATCGACGTCCACGGACCATTCCCCGCGGACACGCTGTTTACACCCGCACGCCGCAGTCGCTACGACGGCATCGTCGCGATGTACCACGACCAGGGGCTCATCCCGGTCAAAATGCTCGCGTTCGAGTCGGCCGTCAACGTCACGCTCGGTCTTCCCATCATCCGCACGAGCGTCGACCACGGAACGGCCCACGATATCGCCGGCACGGGCCAGGCCGATGCAGGCAGCATGTCCGAGGCCATCCGACTTGCATGCCGTTTTGCGCGTAACGCTGCTTCGCCAATTTGGAAATCGCGCGACGTCGCATCGATTCCCAGTACGGGGTAGACGCCACAACGACGCCACACGCGGTGCGGATCAGCATGCGCCGGGTTCGCCATTCGGATGGCCGGAACCCCGCACGCAATCACGTCAAACAGGAAAACATAAAGACGTAGTTTCCATTCCTGACTCGTCAGTTTTCACGAATCCGGTGCAGGCCGGCTTGACGTGGGCCACGGCGCTTGGTAAACCCCCGCCGTCCACGCCTGGGGGCTATAATCCACCGCTGTAGTTCGGCGCCGGTCGTGACGATAGTAATGACCATTACGACAGGCGGACGTAAGGTGGCCGACTCACGACGCAACGGGGTGCAAGTTGACCAAGAGCGCGCAACATCATGGGAGATCATTGGTTATCGTCGAATCGCCGAGTAAGGCGAAGACGATCAACCGGTATCTGGGTCCATCGTTCACCGTCAAAGCCAGCATGGGCCACGTTCGCGATCTGCCCGCCGGCGACCTCGGAATCGACCTGACGGACAATTTTGCGCCGGTCTACGAGATCCTCCCGGCCAAGCGGAAGATCATCGACGAGCTCAGGAAGGCCGTGGCCAAGGTTGATTCGGTCTACCTCGCGACGGACCTCGATCGAGAGGGCGAGGCGATCGCCTGGCATCTTCTCCACGCCCTCGACCTCGACATCCGCACGACGAAAAGAGTCGTATTCAACGAAATCACAAAGTCGGCGATTGCCGCCGCGTTCGCACATCCGCACGAGCTGGACATGGACAAGGTCAATGCCCAGCAGGCACGGCGTTTGCTCGACCGGATCGTCGGGTATCAGCTCAGTCCGCTCATCAGTCGGAAAATCGCGAAAGGACTCTCGGCGGGTCGGGTTCAGTCGGTGACTGTTCGAGTCGTCGTCGAGCGCGAGCGCGAGATTCGTGCGTTTGTCCCGAAGCAAACCTGGTCGGTCCACGCCTGCCTCGCGACCGATCCGGAGAAGGCCGACACGCTCGTGAAAGGGTGGATGAAGCTCGTCCAGGCCGGGCGCGATAGCGGCAACGGGCTGACCCAGAAGAAGCGAACGGAGTGGCTCTCCAAGCACGCGTGTTTGTATGCCGAGTTGATCAAAGTGGGCGGGAAGGAGTTTTCCGCCGAATCCGTCGAGCAGGCGCGGGCGACGGTGGAAGCCCTCGGATTCGTGGTTGCTTCCGTCGAAGAGTCCGATTGGGCGGATTACCCCAAGCTCGATCTCAAGCTCGTCGCGCTGAAGGGGCGAGTGGATCGCGAGGCGGCCCCTCCGTTCAGCATCAAAGACATTCAAACCCGCCGCACAACGGCAAAGCCCAGCCCGCCGTTTACGACGGCCGCGCTGCAGCAGGCCGCGTCGACCAACCTCGGTTTCGCGCCATCGAAGACGATGCGGGTCGCGCAGCAACTCTATGAAGGCATCGACCTCGGCGACAAGGACGGCCCCGTGGGTCTGATCACCTACATGCGGACCGACTCGACCAACCTGAGTCAGGACTCGGTCAATGCCGTGCGCGGGTTGATCAACGATCGATTCGGCGAAGAGTATGTGCCGGCAAAACCCAACATATTCGGCAAGACCAAGAGGGCGCAGGAAGCGCACGAGGCCGTTCGCCCGTCGGATGCTTCGCTCGACCCCGGATCGCTGAAGCGAAGCCTCTCGGCCGAGCAACACAAGCTATACGAACTCATCTGGCGCCGTTTCGTCGGGTGCCAGATGATGCCGGCCAAATGGGACAACACGACGATCCTCGCAAGCGCCGAGACCCCGCAGGGTGAGGCGATCTTCCGGACAACGGGTCGCCGCTTGGTCTTCGACGGATTCCTGCGGGTCATGCCGAGTTCTCGAAGCGAGGAAGTAGTCCTTCCGGAGCTCGCGCCCGGTGGCGCGCTGGGCGTCTTGTCGATCGATCCCAAACAGCAGTATACGTCGCCGCCGCCACGATTGACCGAGGCATCGCTGGTCAAGAAGCTCGAGTCCGAGGGCATCGGTCGACCGAGCACCTACGCCGCGATTGTCCAGACGATCCAGGACCGCGACTACGTCAAGCTCATCGACAAACGATTGCACGCGACCGATCGCGGAGAGATCGTCACCGACAAGCTCGTGGCGCACTTTCCGAAGATCATGGACCTCAAGTTCACCTCGCACATGGAGGACGAACTCGACAAGATCGAGGACGCGCACTTCGACTGGGTCCACGTGCTCAACGAGTTTTATCAGCCGTTCAAGAAATCGCTCGAGGCGGCCATGGTGGAGATGGAGCCCGTTCGGGCGATGCCCAGCGAATACACCTGCCCCGACTGCGGCAAGGAGATGGTCTACCGGCTCGGAAAGAACGGCCGGTTCCTCTCGTGCGGTGGATACCCGGATTGCAAGACCTCGATGAACATCGACGACGACGGCAAGCCCATCGAGCCGATCGTCAGCGACGAGCCTTGCGAGGTTTGTGGCAAGGAGATGGCGGTCAAGAAGAGCCGGCGCGGACTGTTCCTCGGATGCAGCGGCTACCCGAACTGTACCAACACGAAGCCGTGCGACGAAGAGGGCGTCGCGCTACGCAAGGTGAGCGCTGAGGAGATCAAGGAGCAATGCCCGGACTGCAATTCGCCGATGGTGGTCAAGTTCGCCAAGGGCAGTTCGTTTCTCGGATGCGGCAAATACCCGAAGTGCAAAGCCACCAAACCGATGCCTCCCGGCATATACGTCGAAAAGCCGAAGCCCGCCGAGGCTGGTGTCGGTTGTGACAAATGCGGCCGGCCGATGGTCATTCGTACCGGTCGGCGCGGTCCGTTCTTGAGCTGTTCCGGTTTCCCGCGGTGCCGCAACGCGATGCCGATGGAGAAAATCGACGAGCTTCGCGCCAAAGCGGAAGCTGGAGAGATCCCCGATCCGCCGCCGGATCCCCCACCCGGCAAGCCCGCCGGCGCCGCGCGAGCGACCCGACTTTCCAAGGAGGAAGTCGAGGCGCTCGGTCCGCCTCCGCCCGGGTTCGCTTGGACCCGCACGGGCCGCCCGGTGGTCGAGGTCTGGCCGGAGGAGCCCCTGGCCTGCTGGCAGTGCGGCCGTGAGATGCTCGCGAAGAACGGTCGCTTCGGACCCTACTTCTCTTGCGAGAAGTACCCGAAGTGCAAGACGAGCGCGAACCTCCGCGGCGAAGCGAAGAAACGCGGCGAGATCGAGTTTCCCAGCGAACCCAAGCCAGAACCCATACCCACGGACATTGCGTGCGACGAATGCGGCAGCCTAATGACGATCCGCAGCGGTCGGACGGGACCGTTCCTCGGATGCGGCACCTACCCCAAGTGCAAGGCGACCAAGCCGTTCCCCGAAGGTGAAACCGTCGAGAGTCTGACCGGCGCCGCGGCGCAGGGTTGACCGGAACCCGCCGGACGGATTGCAGCAGGCCGGACCGGGCGCACGACAGTCACGACCCGACGCCCATAACCCCCTACTCAAACGGGATTGCTCGGGACGAGCGCCACGCGAATGGGGCGTCCGTCGACACGTCTGCATTTCTTTCTTGATTCGGAGGGTTCGATTGTATAGCGTAAGCAGTAACTGGGCATGGGCAGACTCGGCTTGGCGCTGATGCGCGCTGTGGTTTCGTTCGGATCGTCGCGCACACGGTGTTCGGGCCGGGCGGGCAAATGCGATGCGGGCTTCCGGATCCGCGTCGAAATAGGTGACCTATGGCATTTGTTATCGGCGCGCTTGCGCGCCCGGTGGTCTCGTCGTGTCGCGACCACCAGTTCCAACCGGTGCCGCTGACTGGCTGGAACGAGGTCATGTTTCACCCTAGCCATGTTCCATGGTGCGACCGGTGGAGGGTAGCGCACATCCGCGCGACGGCGACGGTAAAGCGTTGGCGATCGCGCCCGCAGCACACCTCAAGCGGCGCCCCGGCCCATTTGATTCTAAAGAGTATCGAGCCCATCGTCGGTGGTGGGTTGATCTGGATTCGAGAATGGTCCGCACGTGCCGCGGACTGCCTGGGAGGAGGCTACGCTATGTCGAGACAGACCCATGTTTTCTTGTTCGCGTTGTCGGTAGGACTGCTAATGACGGCGACGAACGCATCGGCTTATCCAAGCGAGAAAGGCGAGGATCGCGGCACTGTCCGCAGTCCGTACAAGATCGACATCGGTTCGGTCGAGGGGCTGAGAACGGCGCAGCACCCGTCGCCGGGCAATGTGGCCGGGGCTGGCTGCCCGGGTGTCGCGATTCTCAACGCCGACCCGGCCGATGGCACGACTGACGCGCGTCAGCCGTTCGGTCCGGGTGACGATCCGAGCGATCCGGCCGCGCGCCAGGGCATCGGCTCGGCCGGTGAACCGATCGTGCTTGCGTTGGACGTCGTGGGTCTCGGAGCCGAGTGCTTCGCCATCTGCGAGAGCAATCCGGACGCCGTACTCGGTGCGAACGCAATCGCGAGCGTGACGGAAGGCCCGCCGGGCACGTACGCAATCGTGCTCAATCACGCGATCGCCCCGGGTGAAGTGTCCAACATCCGCGTGGGTGGCACAGCTACGGTGGTGTATCTGTCGCTGCCGGCGGACTCCAACGCGGACGACGTGAGCAACGCGAACGACGTGTTGGCGTTGATCGACGCGCTCAATGGGGTGATCGTGCCTCCGTTCGGCGTGTACAGCGTGGACATCGACCACAGCGGTGCGTTCAACGCGAGCGATGTGCTGCGGATCATCGACCTGCTCAACGGTGGTGGCAATCTCGACGAATGGCTCGGCGCGACCGCGCCATCCAACGACGCGTGTCAGTCGTGCGGTCCGGGCGCCGGCGATTGCTGCGAAAACAACGGCCCGGATTCGCCCGGCTGCAACGATGTGGACTGCTGCGATTGCGTCTGCTCTTTCGACGCGTTCTGCTGCGACAACACTTGGGATCAGTCCTGTGCGAATTGCGCCGCCGGAACCGGTGGTTTGGGCAATTGCACGGGTATCGGAGGATGTATATCTGATTGTCCACAGTGCACGACGTGCGGCTCGCCCGGCACGGGAGACTGCTTGCAGTTTGGTGGCAC
>JADFHG010000197.1 GCA_022567365.1 Planctomycetota bacterium
ACCACACCGCCGCCCGGAATTCCCATGTCCTCTACACCGCGTCGAACACCATGACCCGCTCGTGCCCGGCGACGCGATCCCGAAGCGTCCGCTTATGAACCCAACCGCCGGATTCCGCGAAAAGATCCGTCACTATGCCCGCTTGTCCCATGCCGATCTCGACGACCACGGCGCCATCCGATCGCAGCAGCCCGCGCGCGCCGCTGATCACGCGAAAAAACTCGCAGCCGTCGCCGCCGTCGGTCAGCGCGATTTCCGGCTCATACTCCCGAACATTTGCATCGAGGTCCGAAAAATCGCCGGCCGAAACGTATGGCGGGTTTGATGCGATAATGTCAAAACCTCCTTCCGGCACGACCTCGGGCGGCAGTTCGATCCCGTTCGCCTCCACGCACTGCATCCTATCGCTCACACTGTGCCGTTCCGCGTTTTCACCGGCGATCGCGAGGGCCGGCGCCGAAACATCGCTGGCGATGACCCGCGCCCCGGGTAGTTGCGAAAGCAGTGCGACGGCAATGCAACCGCTGCCGGTCCCGATGTCGAGGATCCATGGTCGCTCGATCGATCTTTCCCCGCAGTGATCCACGATGTACTCGACCAATAGCTCCGTTTCGGGGCGGGGTATGAGCACATCCGCCGTGACACGAAACGTCAGCGAGTAGAATTCCTTTTCACCGACCAGATACGCGACGGGCTCGTGCGCGGACGCTCGTCGCACCAAGTCACGAAACCGCCCCACGACGTCCGCATCGGGATGCGTCTCGAAACGGGTATACAGCTCGATTCGCCGACAGTCCACCGCGTGCGCCAGCAACACCTCGGCCGCGAGGCGCGCGTCGCAGACCCCATGGCCCTGCAGGTGGGTCTTGGTCCACGCGAGCAGCGCACCGACCGTCCACGCATCGGGTTGTGTCGCGGCTTCGTCGTTCATCTGAGGGCCATATCACTTCGTATCGGCGACGCGAACCACATTGCGCCAGCCTGCAACGTCATTACGGCAGCAACGTCTCGAATGCCTCGCGCAATACCGCGTCCGGCACATCCGACCGGATTGTGGTGCGACCGATTGCCTCGAGCAAGACGAATTGCAGCGAACCCGATCGGACCTTCTTGTCGCGACGGATATACGAGATCACGCGATCCGCGGCCACGTTCCGATTGAGACCAACCGGAAGCCCGAATTTCGTAAGAACGCGTTCAAGGCGATCGACCGTCGCGCCATTCGTGAGACCCATCATTTCGGAAACGCGGGCGGCCGCCAACATCCCCATGGACACGCACTCGCCGTGGCGAAGATCGAAGTCGCACGCGGACTCGACGGCGTGCCCAACCGTGTGGCCGAAGTTGAGCACCATACGTTCGCCGGTCGTTTCGTGGGGATCCCGCGACACAATATCGCCTTTGATTCGGACGTTGCGTGCGATCAACTCCGAGATTGCGCTGGGGTCTTGCGCGAGGATTCGGTCGGCGTGGGCCTCGTGCCAATCGAGGAACTCGGGGGACGAGATCACTGCGTGTTTGATCGATTCCGCGAGGCCCGCCCTCACGTCGCGCTGCGGGAGTGTCGCGAAACACGTGGGATCCACCGCGACCAGCACCGGCGGGTGGAACGCGCCGACAAGATTTTTGCCCTCCGGAAGATTGACGGCGGTCTTGCCACCAATCGACGCATCGACGGCCGATTCGACGGTCGTCGCACAGATTGCGAAATCGACCCCGCGCATCCAGGTTGCGGCCACAAATCCCGTGAGATCGCCGACCACCCCGCCGCCGAGGGCGACGAGCACGGCGTCGCGGCCAACCGCGTTGCGTGCAAGGAATTCGTATAGGGTTTTGGCCGTTTCGAGCGACTTGGACGCCTCGCCCGGTTTGATCGAGTGCTCGGCGGTGTGAAAGCCGGCGGACCGCAGCGTAGCGCACATTTGCTCCCCGTAGTGCGCACCGACCGTATCGTCGGTTACGAGTACGACCCGACGACCGTCGACACGGGACGCGAGCCGGATCCCGAAGTCGCCAAGAGCTCCCGGCGCGGCCACGAACTCGGTTCGATGCACTCCGAATCGCAGGATCATCGACTCCATGTCGCGTATTGTACCGGCAGTTCACTCGAAGTTCGCCCACGATCATCGGCATACGAGTACCTTTAACTCGGTGTGGCCACCGAGCGTTTGTTTTTTTACATTCGACGACATTCACCTCGACGTGTATCCGTGCCCGAGCGCGCCACCTCAATTATGGTCCATGTGGTTGTGATTCGAAGGCCAGGCGACCGTATTTCTGTAAACTATTGTCACTCATTATGTTGCGATCATGCGGATGTCGACTATCGTTCCGATCGCACGGTATATGCGGGTTATTCCGAGTTGACGAAACGGTGTCCGCCCCGTACAATCCCGCCCATGACCCGAACACTGGCCGATAAACCAAAGACAAAGTCTAAGTCGAATTCTACAACGACCACCGGACAAACGATTCGCACGTTTCGTTCGGCAGTGAAGTATTTGAATTCTCTTACGAACTATGAACGGTCGACGAGAGCCAAGTACAACAGTACGAACTTCGGCCTTGCACGTATGAACCGGATCTTGACGGCGTTGGGCCATCCCGAGCGGAGGTTCAAGTCGGTCCATATTGCCGGGAGCAAGGGCAAAGGCAGTACGGCGGCTATGGTCACCGAGATGCTTCGCGGTTGCGGAATGAAGGTGGGGCTTTATACGTCCCCCCATATTCTCGACATCCGTGAGCGGATCAACGTCGACGGGAAGATCATTTCCGAACTCCAGTTTGCCCGGGCGATATCAGCCGTGGTCAAGGTCATTGAGAAGGCTCGCGCCCCCGAACCAACCTATTTCGAGATCCTCACGGCCGCTGCTTTCCACCACTTCGCGGCCGAGGAAGTCGAAATTGCCGTGATCGAAACCGGGCTCGGCGGTCGGTTGGACTCGACAAACGTGATCATGCCGACCGCCGTCGGCATTACAAGCATCAGCTACGACCACACCCAACAGCTCGGAGATACTCTGGAAGCGATCGCGAAGGAGAAGGCCGGCATAATGAAGGAGGGCATCCCGGTCGTCAGTGCGCCACAGTCGCAGGGCGTCCGCGAGACGCTCGAGCGTGCGGCGGAGGCGGTCGGCGCGCCTCTGCGTTTTTCCGACGAAAACGTCGCTTTCAGCTACCGATTCGAGTTTTCTCGAACGGCCGGGCGGCACGCACGCATCTGCTTGACGACCGAGCACAGTCGTTTTGAGCATCTTCATGTGCCGCTTCTCGGGGCCCACCAAGCGGTGAACTGCGCATTGGCACTCAACCTGATCGACGTTTTGAAAATCGCCGGGCTCCCCATAGACGACCAGAAGGCGATGACCGGTTTGGCTGAGCTGCGCGTCGCCGGCCGAATGGAGATCATCAGCGAGTCCCCCCGCATCCTCGTCGACGGTGCCCACAACGCCGCGAGCATCGACGCGCTGATCCGTGCGATCGGCCAGAACATCGCCTATGATTCGATGATTGTCATCTTCGGATGTCAGAAGGACAAGGACATTGCCGGCATGATTCGCCGGATTCAGCTCGGAGCCGACAAGGTCATTTTCATGAGCACCGGCTCGCCGCGGTCGGCGGATCCGGCCGAGCTGGCGGCGGACTACACCGAGCTCTCGGGGAAAATGGCCCAGGTCGCCGGTTCGCTCGAAGAAGCGATGGAAATAGCCACGAGCGCGATCACTCGCGAGGATCTGATCTGCGTCACGGGATCGTTCTACCTGGTCGCCGAAGCCAAGCGCAAGCTATCCAGTGTCACGTCTAACTGAGCGTCCGTATCCTGATACGAACATCTGGACGAGACGTGCTGCGCGGTTGACGAGCCCGGGGCTGACGGTCTGTTGACGAAGTGGCGGCCGTCCCCCGTCGTCAACCCTCAGCCATTAGCCCTCAGCCATTAGACATCGGCCATCGGCCGTCAGCTACCGGGCTGACGGCTGAAAGCTGATAGCTGAATGCGGCCTACCAGCATCACCCAACACCTCTTCTTTTGGAACGCCGTTGCCGATCGACGTCGCGTTGACCCGTTCCGCCATGTCGAAATAGAGCCAATCCGGGCGGCGTTGCCGCACGGGTGAGGTTTTGGTGCCAACGGCCAAGATCACGTCGCGTCGCCAACGGGAGGGACAATTCCGAAACGGCACCAACGCCGCCGCAACCACCGCCTTCATAAGATCGCGTCGCCATCCGCGCCGCTTGGATCCGAAGGTCGTGACTTCGCTCGGGGCGAACCCGGCTGCCCGAAACAGTTGGTCGATTTCAGACGGGGTGTACTCGCGATTGTGGCGATTGCGGTCAAATCCGTTGTAGGATCCCCAGCCGAGCGGATACTCGCCGAGAATCATTTTCACGACGTTGCTGTGCCGGACGGCGTTGGGCGTAGTCAGTACAAACGTCCCGCCCGGTTTCAGCACGCGGTTTACTTCCGCCATCATCGCCATCGGATCGACAGCCAGATGCTCCAGCACTTCCAGGCACAAAACGACGTCGAAGGAGGCATCTTCATGCGGGTAGCGGTCCCGCTCGACATCAAACACCGACACCGTTACGTCGGCCGGCGGCGCACCCTTGACGCGGAGACCACCCTCCACAAAACCGGAATCCGGATAAACGGTGTTCAACACCAGCCGGCGATACCCCAGAAGCACTTGAAGAAACGGCAACCAGGGTCGAGAACTGCCCAGATCCAGCAAGGCGTCCCGATCTCCACGGGCCGGCGGGATCCGTTGCGACGTCTCACGATATCGAACGTGCTCGACATCCCATAGGTGCGCAAGGTCACCCGGAAAACCGTTGGTATCGACGCGCATCATCAAGCGACGCAGCCCGGCGTCATCGATCGTTTCAATGGGGTGTCGTGCGTTAGATGCCATCGGTGTTCTTATCGGCTGATCGCGACCTCAACCGAACCGAATCGCCCAAGCTTACGGTTGAATCCGAAAGACGTCTGCGCAGAGAAGCACGCGACACCGGTCGAGTTCATCGTGGCGCTCCATCCATTCCGTGTCGCCGGATTGGTCTTCCAGGAACATGCGCCGCCAATCGATGACAGAGCCGAAGACTCGGAGGCGGCGGCGCGGACGCGTACGTGGTCCCGTACAGCTCATTGCGCGCGTCTTGATTCATGGCCATGAACTTTTCAGCCGAATTTTCATACTACTCCGACACCGATCATCTGAACACTGATGGGTCGCCGTAGGACCCCGGGTTGCCCCGGGGTCCTACCGCGACCGGCCTTTCTTTCCTTTGCCATTCCGTTTTCCTGTGCCGTACGTTCGGAGCGTTTACTGATCGCAACGTATCGCATGTCGGGGCTGAATCAAGCAAGCATATGCGAACACTGTACAATCAATGCTCGCCGCGACGCCGCGTTGCATCGATTTACCACGAAATTGGATTACATGCGTTTCACCCGATGTCGGACATGATTCCCTGCACGCGTTTTCGGACAACTTCGGCGTAGGTCTCCGCCATGGCCAAGCTACGATGTCCACAGAGGATGCGTTAAGCCTCAAGGTCATAATGTTTTGGCTCCTCGCTGTTTTGTGCGGGTAGCCTTCGGGGGACCAGTCCCCCAAACCCCCTGAGATTGATCGCTTTGAGGCCAGCCCGAAGGCGAATGAAGGGCTGTCAGGCATCGCGATGTTCATGCCGAGGCGTCCACGTAACCTGCTGCAGTTGCAGAACTTACATTTATGCCGCCCCCACTTCCGGTTTGTGGTCGAACGATGCACGTTGGCTTCGCCAAGAGTTGACGGCGCCGCGCCAAGCCTTCTCATCGCAGAACCAAAGAGCCCCCAGCGGCTGGCCTGGGCTCGTCTTACCCACACCAAATAGCGAGGAGGCCAATGACGTGATCAGACGATCCGAAGTCTGATTCTCTACCCACGAGCGGATGGAATCGACGTACCGTATCCGTTAAGATGGCAACCGTGGTTCGCGTCCAGTTCAGCTGTTCGTCTCGAGAGGATTCATCGTGTTCAAGCAATTTGCGGTCTTGGCTTTGGCGGTCGGATTGGTTCTCTTCTGGAGCAGAACTCAGGCTCTGGCGCTGGGGGACCCTATAGTGATCGAAACGGTCACCATCGGGAACCCGGGCAACGGGAACGACATTTATGACGGCGGCTTTGGCGGCGTGGACTACGTGTACAACATTGGCAAGTACGAGGTGACGGCCGGGCAATACACCGAGTTTCTCAACGCAGTTGCTGAGGTCGATACGCATGGGCTTTACAACACGGAAATGTCGTTCGCCGAGGGCTGCATGATCGAGCAGACGGGCAGGTCGGGCAGCTACGAGTACTCCGTGGCGGCCGACTGGGCCGACCGACCGGTAAACTACGTGGGATGGGGTGACGCGGCGCGGTTTGCCAACTGGCTGCAAAACGGCCAGCCGACAGGCATGCAGGACCTGGCCACCACCGAGGCCGGTTCGTACTTCCTCAACGGCGCGATGACCAACGCCGAGCTATCGGTGATTACGCGTGAGCCGAACGCTATCTGGGTGATTCCGTCGGAGAACGAGTGGTACAAGGCAGCGTATTACGACAAGGACAGCGTGACGTGGAACTACTTCCTATTTCCGACGAGCAGCGACAGCATTCCGAGCAACGACCTCATCGATCCCGACCCGGGCAACAATGCGACGTTCGAGGTCGGCACACATGACTACACCATCGGCGGCCCCTACTGGCGCACCGAGATTGGTGCTCACGAGAATTCAGAGAGCCCTTACGGCACGTTCGACCAGGCCGGGAATGTGAGTGAATGGAACGATGGCATATTCCGCGGTCAGTTTCGTGGCTTACGCGGCGGGGCGTACGGGGCCAACCACCAACAAATGCATGCGGGCAGCCAAGGCTACGACTACCCGGCGGACGAGCAGCAGAATGTCGGGTTCCGCGTCGCCGAGGGCCCATTCGTCCCAATCCCCCCTGTCGAACCGGAGTGCAGCGTGAACGAGGGCGCATTGCTGACCGCCTCCGACGCCG
>JADFHG010000198.1 GCA_022567365.1 Planctomycetota bacterium
AGATTTCAAACCGGGGGCCTCGGATAATTAATATGACGTACATGAAAATAACGGCGCCGAATATGGACGTAAGCATGCCCTGGTCCAGTGTCACGAGAAGCCTCGTGGTGAACCATAAAGTGATAACCATCACGCCCATCAGGGGCCAAAACCGGCGCACCGATTGCCAGGCGTGTCCGCTCTGCTTCATCAGGTAGGTATTGGACAAAATCACCGGGATCATTGTCAGCGAACAGTGACTGAATGGCGTCGAAGTTCTTCTCGAGGAACGCCACGGTCGCGTCCGTCACAAAAGCCTCATCGTCTAGTTTTCCTGTTAGCCGGCGGTAGACAATGTCCACCGACACTCCGTCTCGGTCTTCCCAGCCATTCTGGGGAGCAAACAGCAGACAGACCGGATCGCCGGCCTCGACCACAAAACACACCTTCATGGATGGATTCGCCAGTTGAACGGAGCCGACTCCGCCGAAATTCGGGAAACACCTCGAGTCCGTGATACGAAACTCGTACTTCTCGAACAGCCACATGAAACGGTCGGCAATACAGTAGAGCGCCTTTTTCATGGTTTCACCAATGTAGTTGAGCCATGTAGGTCGGGCTTTGCCCGACGCAACCATGTCCACACCGCATATGTGGGGCTGAGCCTGACCTACCCGCCTACACCGCCACACCCGAGGGCGCGCGTGCTACATCGCTTTATCAAACGGCAGTACAGAATACTGGACGCCCATTCACGCGAAGCGGACCCGCCCGCCGCCGCGTTTGACTGTGCCGATGGTGACGGGGTGTTCGCCGGCGCGCTCGAGCGCCTTCGTCACGCCGGCTACGAAGTGCGGGCGGACGATGAACACGAACCCTATTCCCATGTTGAAAACCTTGAACATCTCGCTGCGCGTCGTGCCGAGCCGGCGGATTATGTCGAAGATCGGCGGCACGTTCCACGCGGTCCGCTTGATCACGGCGTCGCACTTCGGCGGCAGCGCCCGGGCGATGTTCTCGCGGAGACCGCCGCCGGTGATATGGGCCATGCCCGTGACCACCCGTTTCTTGGGGTACGCGGCGAGTACGGACGCGACGGCGTCCACGTAGATTCGGGTCGGGCGCAGAAGGGCTTGGCCAATCGTCTCACCGAGTTCATCGTAAGCTGCGGTCAGCTTGCAACCGGCGCTCTCGAGAAGTCGTCGCACGAGTGTGTAACCGTTGGAATGCACGCCGCTGGAGGGGAGCCCGATCAGCACGTCTCCCGGCGCGACGCGCGATCCGTCGATCACGCGATCGTGCTCGACGGCGCCGACGGCGAACCCGGCGAGGTCGAAATGGCCGCGGCGATAGAGGTCGGGCATCTCGGCCGTCTCGCCGCCGAGCAGGGCGCATCCCGCCTCGCGGCATCCCGCGGCCACGCCCTCGATCACGTCGCCCAGTGCGGCCGGTTCGAGTTTGTGTACGGCGAGATAATCCAGAAAGAAGAGCGGCTCGGCCCCCGTCGTGATCAGGTCGTTGACGTTCATGGCCACGAGGTCGATGCCGATCGTCGACAGGCGTTTCATTGCGATCGCGATGAGCACCTTCGTCCCGACTCCATCGGTGCATCCTACGAGGACCGGATTCTTGTAATTCCGCCTGAAGAGCTGACCGTCATGGTTGAGGCGAAACAGCCCGGCGAAGTCGCCGGCGCCGGTGTCGCAGACCCTCGGTCCGTAGGTGCTCTGCACCGCGGATCGGATGGACCGGACCCAACGGGTATTGGCGCCGACGCTGACGCCGGCGTCCGCGTACGACAAGGCTCTGGGTGGGGGAGTCATAACCGTTGTCCGTCGAATCGCTTCGTGGGGCGTGCCGCGCGATTACGCCGTCAAGCCTTGGCGGATCGTGGACCCACAGTCCACCGCTCGTCCTCAGCGCTCTTTCGCGGCGTCTTGAAAACACGGTCGCAAGACGACCGCGCCAACGATTCTCCGCGCCTATCAGCCCGTTGAAAAAGTGTGGCACGGGCCGATAGTCCGTCTTATCACCGGCTATTAGCCGGTGCCACACCTGTTTTCGCCGGTCGAAAACCGGTGCCACACATACAGATCAGCTTTTTTGAACAGGCTGCTACGTGAACATCTTGAGCTGCACGCGCTCCATCGCGTATTTGTCCACCGGTTCCACGACGTCCATCGGGTAGTCTCCCGAGAAACACGCGGTGCAGTATTTCTCCGCGGCCATCTTGACCGAAGCCAACATGCCCTCGTGGGAAAGATAGTACAACGAATCGACCTCGAGGTATTTGGCGATCTCGTCGGTGGTCCGGGTGTGGGCGATGAGTTCCTTCGGATCGGGAAAGTCGATCCCGAAATAGCATGGGTGGCGGATCGGGGGACTCGCCACACGCAGGTGAATCTCCTTCGCGCCGGCCGCTCGAAGGGCACCGATCTTGCCGCGCGTCGTCGTGCCGCGAACGATCGAGTCTTCAACGACGATCAGCCGTTTGCCTTTGACCGCCTCCTTGATGACGCTGAGCTTGAAGCGAACGGCCGCCTCTCGTCCGGCTTGGGTCGGGAGAATGAACGATCTTCCCGCATAGTGGCTCGTCGTGAACGATCGACCATACGCAATGCCGCTTTGATTGGCGTATCCGACCGCGGCACATTGGGCACACGTCGGGATCGGGGTGACCACGTCACCATCGACCGGGGCCTCCGTGGCGAGCCTTGCGCCCATGGCCTTTCTGACGAGGTGTACGTTTTCCCCGAAAATTTCGCTCGCCGGATCGGCGAAGTAGATCTGCTCGAAAATGCACGCGGCACCGCGGCCGCCCGTGCCTCCGCCGAAACGCCGGCTCTTCATACCCTCGGCGTCAATCGTCAGGATTTCGCCCGGCTGAACATCGCGAATGTAGGTGGCACCGATCAGGTCAAACGCCTTTGTCTCGGACGCCACGACCATCGCGCCGCATTCCGTCCGGCCGATGCACAAGGGGCGAAAACCGAGCGGATCCCGCACCGCGACCATCCGATCAGGGAAGAGCAGCAGCAGTGAATAGGCCCCCTGCAAATGATTGAGCACGTGGTTGAGCGGGCGCGGCTTCGACTGGTGGGCGGGTTTCGCGAGCAGATGGATGATGACCTCGGTATCGCTCGTCGTCTGAAAAATGTGCCCCTTTTCCTCATATTTTCGGCGGAGCAGGGCCGCGTTGATGAGGTTTCCGTTGTGTGCGACGGCCACTTGCCCCCCGGCGTAGCTGAAGAGCAGGGGTTGGGCATTGCCTTCGGTACACGAGCCGGTGGTCGAATAGCGGACATGCCCGATCGCCACGTTGCCGCGAATGCTTTCGAGCACGCGCGGGTTGAAGACCTCGTTGACCAAGCCGAGACCCGCGTGTCGGTGGAGCCGGTCGTCGCTATCGTTGGTCGTCACGATACCGGCGGATTCCTGTCCGCGGTGCTGTTGCGCATAGAGACCGAGCTGGGTGAGGTGCGCCGCATCCTCGTGTCCGAAGACGCCGAATAAGCCGCAATGGTGTCGAATCGCCGGTTGGTTCACGATCTACTGTCGGGAAAACGCAAGATAGAACAACTCTCGGACCAACATAAGAGGCTAGTATCTTCCCGGCGGTTCGTCAACGCCGGCGGATTTGCGGAGGTGAGCCGTGAGCTATCAGCCGCCAGCTATCGTCTGACGGCTGGCAGCTAATCCGACGGTTTGCTCTAACGAACAACTGTTCCGTCGCGGTGTGGCCAGGCGGTGACGCATAGGCCGACCGCCGGTAGAGTGAGCTTCATGCGACCACCACCGCAAGACGGCAGCTCGGAACTACCCTATCTCACGGCGGATCTTCCCGGTGTCGGCGGCGTGATCAAGCAGATCGACGAGGACTTCGTCGTCGAGGAGATACCCAGGTACCAACCAACCGGCGAGGGCACCCACACGTACCTCCTGATCGAAAAGCGCGGTCTGACGACACACGCCGCCATAAGGCAAATCGCCCGTGCACTCGGCAAGCAGCCGCGCGAAATCGGATACGCCGGGCTCAAGGACGCCCGCGGGGTCACCAGACAAACGATCAGTGTGGAGCACGTTGACTCACAACGAATTGCATCCCTGTCTTTGCCGCAAATCACGGTCTTGTCCGCCAAACGGCACACGAACAAACTCAAGCTCGGACACCTTGCCGGCAATCGGTTTCGTATTTGCTTGCGCGGGGTCGATTCCGCGGCGATTGAAAAAACGCGCGCCGTGGTCAACGTGCTCGTCCGCCGCGGTGTCCCCAACTACTTCGGTCCACAGCGATTCGGCACGCGCGGCGACAATGCGCTCATCGGGGCGGCCGCCCTGCGCGGCGACTTCGACGAGGCGATCAAGCTAATGCTCGGACGGCCTCGCCCTGCGGATCCGGACGACGTTCGCGAGGCGCGTCAACTGTTCGACGACGGTGAGCTTGCGGATTCGGCCAAGCGCTGGCCGCGATCGTGCGCCGAAGAGGCGCACGTCTGCCGGGCGATGCTCGACACCGATGGCGACGCCCGAAAGGCATGGCGCGCCGTCCAACACAATCTTCGCAAACTGTTCGTCAATGCGTTTCAAAGCCGACTCTTCAACGATGTGCTTGCCCGACGGATCACCGCCATCGACCGCGTGGAATATGGCGACGTGGCCTGGCTCCACCGCAACGGTGCTTGTTTTACCGTTCAAGACGCACTCGTCGAAAAGCCGCGCTGCGACGCCTTCGAGATTTCCCCGACGGGTCCGATGTTTGGGCGGAAGATGAAGGCCCCCCTCGGCGAGCCGGAGAAAATCGAGGCCGCCGTGTTCGCAAGCGCCGGGTTCAAGCCCGGCGCCGACGCGGCAACGATACGTGCGTTGGACGGAACAAAGCTCGACGGCGCGCGCCGCCCGCTTCGCGTGCCCCTCACCGACCCCGCCGTGGACGAAGGCACCGACGGCGCCGAGCGATTCATTTCGCTGTCCTTTTCCTTGCCCCCGGGCGCATACGCGACCGGCGTCGTGCGCGAGATCAGCAAGACGGACGAGCGACGCAGCGCGCAATAGAGCGGCTTTGACCATTTCGTAGCGGCCGCCCCCTGTGGCGGACGGAGTATTTGAAGTCGCTGGTGCGATCGATCCCGCTACAAGTGAAATGAAACTGCTATGGATGCATGATCCACGATGCCGGCGGCTCCGGTTTACGTCCACCGCCTCGGTGGCACGCGAATCCCCGTAAAACGCCTCCGCGCCATCGCCGATGTACGCCGTTCGAGTGAGAATCAAGATCTCGCTCGGCTTCGCCCCATCGCTTACTTCCGCGCCGCTGAAGGCGGTTGATCTGCGGGTTCGGGCGGTGGTGCGTTGATCCGCACAAACCCGTCGAACTTCGCGCCCTTCTCGATCGCGAGGCTGGTCGCCTCGACGTCGCCGACGAGTTCGCCCGTCTTGGTCACGCGGATGACACCCCGAGCCTGAATCGGACCCTTCATCCTGCCCTTGACGGTGAGGCTCTGGGCCATGACGTTGGCTACGACATGGCCCCGCTTTTCGACAACGACGTCGCCGCACGTGAACAACTCGCGCACGGCGTGGTAGCTCTTGATCTTGTAGTCTTCGAGGATAAGCCGCTTGCGGCAATTCGGGCAGAAGATGGACATAGCCCGGCGTCCAACCTCGCAGGGTTGGAAGCAATACGTGCAATAGACTTGCTTGAACCCCGTCATCCGTTCCATCGAGGCCGATCGACGCGGAGAACGTTTTCCCCGCGCGGCGACCCATCCATGCGTCGCGCCGTTGCATACGCAATTTAACGACCCGTTGAAGAAGCCGAAATCACGGGTGTGGCACCGGCACGCTCTAGCAGACCCGGCAAGCCGATCAATCCACAAGACCCGCCGTACTCGCAATGGTCATTTGTAACGCCGCATGCGCACGGGCACGGGTGAATGAGCCCGCCACAACGACCGAATGCGCGGAATCACGACACCACGCGTGGCGGCGATCAGCTCTCGAATCCGCGCGCCCCGCGACCGGCGGCGCGATCGCTACTTGGCGGCGATGGCCACACCCTTTTCCTTGACGCTCTTGGGTGGTCCGACTTGCGGCACGGCGTCCCGCGGCACGACGTGACTCGCCTTTTCGGAGACACCAACCATACAGCGCCCAATAAGCACCGCACCATCGGCGACCTCGAGCGTTGCGGTCTGAAGGTCGCCCTCGAGGTAAGCCGAAGCCGTCAAAACGACTTTGCTCTTCGCATTTAGGTTGCCCTTGACGCGACCCTCGACCTGCACGGTCGATGCCTGCACGTTCCCGGTCAGCAACGCACCGTCGCCGATCGTCAGGTCGCCCTTGGTGGTGATTTGCCCCTCAAACTTCCCGAGCAACCGCGCGCTCTTTTCGAACGTCAGCTCGCCCTTGAATGTCGCATCCGGCCCCAGCGTGGTCGGAAAATCGGTCTTGGAATCGGCCATCGCAGCCCTCCTAGTATTATGACCTTGCTCGCCATCGGATCTCCTATCCCGGCGGATGGAATGATCGGGCGCGATTATAGCGCATGGGGACGTGGTTGCAAGGCGGGCAAATTCGGAAGATCCCGGCTCGAAGCCTCGCGCGGGTGCATGTGTCCGGCCGACCAGCGTCGCGGTTCCGCCGCCGGGTGGGCATCCACCGAGCGCCTCTGATCCGGACAATGCAGCTTGCGGACTGCGGAAGAACGCACGACACGGGCCGCCGGCACACGCGCCCCCAGCCTTGAGGACGGGGAGTACTTGCCGCATGGGGCTGGCGGCAATAGTTGGACCCATCTTGGACCCATCGTGGAGTATCGAACGGTCTCGGCGCCTCAGCTACACCTCCCGAGGCGTCCGTACCGTCTCTCGGACCTGAACGATGTCACGCAGCGGCCGGCGAGGCTATGTCTGCATGAGACGCTCGAACGCCCCCCTAACCTACCGCCGACAATCACCCAAAGATGTTGCACCACGTAATCCGTCCACGAGAACTCTATGTCGGTCGAAGTGGTGGCGTCCACTATCGACGCTGAG
>JADFHG010000199.1 GCA_022567365.1 Planctomycetota bacterium
TTTGCCGTCCTCGGACACTTCGAGTGCCGTCGTCGCCCCGACGTTCGGCAGGTCGAGGAATTCCGCGATGGCGGGTCCGACGGCTCCGCTATCGAGGTCGATGTTGTTCTTTCCACAAAGAATCAGGTCGAACGGCTCGGCCTCCTTCTTAATGGTTTCGGCGATCACGTACGCGGCGAAGAGTTCGTTGTAGGACTCGAACTTCGGGTCGTTGACGTGAATCGCGCGGTCCGCCCCCATCGCGAGGGCGACCCGCAATACTTCGGCGGCCTTGTCCGGACCGAGCGACAGCGCGACGATTTCCGTAACGTCGCTTCGCTTCTCTCGAAGTTGCACCGCCAATTCCACACCGAACTCGTCAAATGGATCGATCACGAGCTTGAGCCCCGTCATGTCCAACCCGGTCCCGTCAGACAGCACCTTAAGCCGGGCATTCGAGTCGGGCACTTGCTTTACGATTGTCAGGATTCTCACCGTACATTCATCTCCAGATACCGTTTGGCGACCACAGGGGTCGGCGCGGCCAGCCGAGAACACCGACCCGCAAGGCGAGTCGCTTGGCTTCCGCGCTTCATTGACGACGCGATCGTGCGCATTCAGACCAGCAAGAAAGGCGCCGGAACCTTGGAGTTCCTTACTCCAACAGCGCCTCTAATCCGGCACAATGTCGGCTGTGTCGTGCGGCCGCCGTGGAAGTTCGGAAACGCATCACACGCCCACGTCCGCCACGGGCGGTGGGCGCTACATCGCGACCATCGTGTGTTCGCGCAATAACCGCTAGACGCGCACTGCCGCACCGCGCCGGGGTGAGGATACTAGCGGAAAAGCGCGATGTTGTGCAGGGCGCGAGCCCACCGCGACGGAGCGACTCCATTGGAAGGCGCATGGTGCTGATCCGCGTATGTTGGTTGCCGTGTGTGGCTGCGGGACCGGGAACGGCCGGAGCGCGTTTCCCCGGGTCGGGTTCGTCTCGTCAATACGTCACGTCGAACGAAGAGTATTCGCCGGTTGGCTCGGAGTCGTGCGTTTCGACCGACTCAATGTGGCCGACCATCGCGTCGCCGAGGCGCGTCAAGAGGCCGTCGATTTCATCGAGGTGGCCCTCCGCGACGAACTCGACGCGCCCATCCGACAGGTTTCGCACGAATCCGGTCAGGTCGCATCGACTCGCGAGCGAATGGACCTCGAATCGAAAGCCCACGCCTTGGACCCGCCCGCTAAAGAAGACCGTGCGCCGGATGATCCGCCGCGGGGAATCAGCCATCGGCGACATCGCCGCGAGCGACCCTCTGCTTGACAAAGCACACCTCTCGCCCTTCCTGGCGATAGGTTACTTCGTCCATATATGCACGCATGAGCATGATGCCGCGGCCGTTCGGCAACGAGAGGCGTTCGGGCGTGGTCGGGTCGGGAATCGAGTCGTGGGCGAATCCGTTTCCCTCGTCGCTGATGCATATGACGGCGCGGTCGCAATCGATCGCGTACTTGATCGTGATTCGCTTATTGGGATCTCGCCCGTTCCCGTGGTTGATGGCGTTGGCGACGGCTTCCTCGAGCGCCAGCTTGATCGCGAATGTTGCGTCGGTGCAGAACCCGCACCGCTCCAACTCCCGCAGGATCGCTTCCTTGGGCGCGGTCGTGCCGGCGAAATCGCTACGGACGACGCACGTCTCGAAGTGAGTGACGTTGTCAGGATCGGATTCCACGGTGCTTGGATCCTGCGATGGCTCCGTTTGAACGCCCCGGATCGGCACCGGTATAACCGGCTGGCCGGGCCTCAACCGACGTTGGACCCAGCCACGATCAACGGACCCGCCGGCGGCTACCGGCCTCGCCAGCGTTTCCTGTCAGCCCGTCGAAAAAGTGGGGCTCCGCCGAGAACGTAGCGGCCGCCCCCTGTGGCGGCCGTAGGACGATGATAGCGGTATCGAGAGCCACGTCCGCCACGGGGGGCCGCGCGCTACCCGGGGTTTTTTCAACAGGCTGCTAGAACGTGACTAGCGCTTTCTCCGCGGTGTCATGAATCTCGAAGAGCTTGTTCAGCCTGGTGATCTTGAAGACCTCGTAAATCTGCGGCGCGATGTCGGAGAGTTTCAGCGTGCCTTCCTGTTCCGCGACCTTCTTATTGAGCGTAATCAAAACGCCCAGCGCCGCGCTCGAGAGGTGCTCCACGTTCGTGAAGCTCAACAGGATTTTTGTTCCCTTTTCGCCCTCGACGAGCTTGTTGAGTTCCTCGCCGATCTCATTGATCGAGATTTCCTCCAGGATCTTTCGATCGGTGAACGTCACGACGTTGACCGAATCGGACTTTGTGAGCGTGATGTGCGAGCGCTCTTCCGCCATCAGGGGACACTCCCGGGTAACTGCCCTAGCTTTGTGATTCCTTGCTACGGGCAGTCTATGTGGGGCCGATCCAGTGTCAAGATGCCGGCAAGCTGGTCCCCCAACCGCCCAGCCGGTTTGCCGATCCCCCAGCCGAGGGCGGCTGGGCTACAGGCCCCTGATGTGGCACACCCGCCCTCGGGTGTGCACCGGGATGTCGATCGGGGTCCTGGTCTCGTACTTGCGTTGTGGGTGGGGCCGAGGCTAACGTACGATCTTGGTGCGGTCATTTGTCCCGAACCGGGCGTCGATCGGGTGCGGGAATTCGTGTGCCTACCCCAGAAACTCAGGAGGAATCATGCAGGTCATGGAACGACGAAACGCTGCGAAGCGCGAGCTCACGCTCACGGACCGACTCTCGCGATTGTCTTATCCGCAGGCCTGCAAGCTCCTCGGTTCCGACGGGCGCGGGCTGATCCAGCGCGGCGGCGCCTGGGAAATCGACATCGATGAACACGTCTACCTCCGCGGCGATCTTTTCCGGCTCAGCTTGGATGATGCCGTGGTTACGATTACGACCAAGGCCGACGTCCCCCAGCGCCTCCGCTGGAATTGCACGCGGTGCACATCAGCCTGCGAACACGTGGGGGCGGCGTTCTCTCTCGTCCTCGAGGAGAAAATGGCACTAGGGCTCGCGGCGCCGCCGCGGGAACGCACTCCGGTCGAGAGTCTCGGCGAGAAGGAGTTGCTCGAACAAGCGATCGCTGAACGTCGGGAGCGCGCACGGACGGAACGGATGACTGTTCGATCGACGGACCCGAAACGGCTTTGGACGGACTACCTCGTAACCAACGCCGATTCAGGAAGAACGTATCGCATCGCGCTTCGCGGCTGGGACGCAGGCGAGTCCTTTTGCTCATGTCCGGATTTTCGCAAGAACTCACTCGGTGTCTGCAAACATATCATCAACGTGCAACGCAAGGTTCGCGGTCGATTCAAGAGCGAGGTGCGCAATCGGCGTTTCCGACAAAAGGACACTGCGGTCTACCTGCGATACGGGTCGGAGTTGGAATTGCGGCTGCTCGTGCCGGACAATTTGGACGAGGCGACCGCGAAGATCCTTCGACCGGTTGCTGCCGGACCCGTCCGGGATGTACGCCGCCTGCTCAAATGTATCCGTCAGCTAACCGCGATCGGCCGGGAAGTGACGATCTATCCCGACGCCGAAGAGTACATCAAGCAGCGGCTCTTTCTCGATCGGATCCAGTCAACGGTGAGCGAGATTCGCAAGGATCCGGCGGGGCACCCGTTGCGGACCACGCTGCTCGAGACCGAGTTGCTACCGTATCAGTTGGACGGGGTCGCCTTTGCGGTCGGGGCGGGGCGGGCGATCCTCGCCGACGACATGGGGCTCGGCAAGACGATACAGGGCATCGGTGTGGCGGAGTTGCTCGCGCGCGAGGCCGACGTATCGAGGGTGCTCGTCATTTGTCCGGCCTCGCTCAAGTCCCAGTGGCGCAGCGAAGTGCGCCGTTTTTCAAAGCGCGACTGCCAACTCGTATTGGGCAGTGCGAGCGAGCGGGCGCGACAGTATGAACAGCACGCGTTCTTCACCCTGTGCAACTACGAACAGGTGTTGCGGGACATCCTGGCCATCGAGAAGGTGAAATGGGATCTCATCATCCTCGACGAAGGGCAGCGCATCAAGAACTGGGAGGCCAAGACAAGCCGTGTCATCAAGTGTCTCCGGTCTCCGTTCGCGCTCGTTCTTTCCGGAACTCCGTTGGAAAACCGCCTCGACGACCTCTTTTCAATTGCGGAGTTCATCGACGATCGGCGGTTGGGACCGGCGTTTCGCTTCTTCAATCGACATCGAGTCGTCGATGAAAGAGGCAAGGTGTTGGGATATCAAAACCTCGGCGCGCTGCGCGAGCGCCTCAAACCGATCCTCCTGCGGCGCACCCGGGCTACGGTCATGAAGGATCTTCCGCCGCGCACGACGGAAATCGTCCGCGTCACGCCCACCGAGGAGCAGGCCACCCTGCACGGGGCGCACAAACGCATCGTCAGCCAGATCGTCAACAAGAGATACATCTCCGAGATGGACCTCCTCCGATTGCAGAAGGCGCTGCTCATGTGCCGTATGGCGGCGGACAGCACGTTCCTTGTGGACAAGGAGGAGCCGTCCTATTCGAGCAAGCTCGACGCCCTCGACGACCTCCTCGGCTCGCTAATCAGCGAAGCCGATCGCAAGATCATCTTGTTTTCGGAATGGACGACGATGCTCAATCTCATCGAGCCGCTCGTGAAAAAGCGCGGCGCCGGGTTTGTTCGTCTCGACGGGTCGGTGCCGCAGAAGAAGCGTCAGCAACTTGTCCATACTTTTCAAAAGGATCCGGATTGCAGGCTTTTCCTCACGACAAACGCGGGGTCGACGGGGCTGAACCTACAGGCCGCGGACACGGTCATCAACGTCGATCTTCCCTGGAACCCGGCCATTTTGGAGCAGCGGATCGCTCGCGCGCATCGCATGGGTCAGAAGCGCCCCGTCCATGTCTATGTGTTCGTGACCGAGGATACAATCGAAGAAAGCCTTCTGGTGACGCTTTCCGCGAAGCACGAACTGGCGCTGGCCGTCCTCGATCCCGGGTCCGACGTGGACGCGATCGACATCTCCAGCGGAATGGAGGAACTCAAGCGGCGCCTCGAGGTACTACTCGGCGCCAAACCGGACGCCCCCGTCGATGAGAGCGAGAAGGCCAAACAGACGGCGGAGGCCGAACGGCTCGCGCGCCGCAAGAAGGTCGAACTTGCCGGTGGCCAAATGCTCGGCGCTATGTTCTCGTTCATCGAGGCATTGTTGCCCGCCGCAGAAGAAACGGAACAGTCCGCCGCCCTCGTGGAATCGATCAAACGGCGTTTCGCCGAGTGCCTCGAGCCGCCGGCAAGCCGGTTGGCCGGTGACGATGGTCGTCTCACGCTCAGGGTCACGCTGGAGGACGAGTCCGCGCTCGACAACCTCGCGCGCTCGGTAGCGCGTATGATCGAGAGCCCGATCACGAGCACGACCTGATTGTTTGAATGTTCCGATTACGGCACCGGGTCCGTTCCAGTTTCGCCGGCAAGTCGCGGGCAAGCCGGCAAGTCGCGGGCAAGCCGGTTGGATGTATGGCGTAGGACTTGAGTGCGGGTGCGACGGACCCTCGAAGTACGCGCCGTGGAGAAACACAATGACCTCAATCGAACCAAGAGTGTGTTGGCTGCCGATGATGCTGTCGGTATTGTGCGTCACGGGCTGCCCTGACGTGCCGATGGACAGCTGCCAACCCGTGTTACTAGACCTACCCGACATCCCGGACGTGGCGCCTAGTCCCGTTGGAGTCGGGCTGGCCTTCGGAGTCACCGATCTTTCGCTCGCCATCGAAGCCGGCGGCCACGTCGTGGCGGCCAAATCACGCGATATGGTACTTCGGATTGATCCTGCGTCTGGAGAGCGATCCGTTGTCTCGCACGCGTTCAGCAATGGCGTCGAGCGAACTGATGTTGTCGGCGAGGGCGAGCACCTTTCCGGGATTGAGGATATCGCGCTCGATCTTGATGGCAATGTGTTGGTGGCCAGTGGCGCCGTGGTATACCGAGTGGACCCGGTCACTGGCGACCGCTCGATCCTCGCCGCCAGCCCCGATATCGGGAGCGGACCCTCTTTTGCCGCCCACGCAATAGCCGTGGAGGCGAACGGTCAGATTGTCGTGGCCTCGTCCAGACTAGTACTCCGCATGGATCCCACGACCGGTGATCGAGTCGTCTTGTCCGGAGGGGGCGTCGGCGAGGGCAGGTCGCTGAGTGATCTAAACGGCATTGCCGTGCGCCAAGACGGGGGTCTGGTGGTAACCGACGCGAGTCCGGCACTTATTCATATCGATCCGATTACGGGGGATCGAACCGTTCTTTCCGACTGCAATACCGGGAGCGGGCCGGATCTGGTGCATCCAGGTGCCTTGGCGTTCGAGCAAGACGGTTCTATCGTGATCGTGGATGAGAATCGAATGGCCATTTTTCGTGTTGACCCCGTTTCAGGGAACAGAGACATCGTTTCAGAGCTCGATATCAGTGAGAGCCCTTTCCTCTATGAACCACGCGACATTGCGGTGCAGCAAGACGGCTCGCTGCTCGTCTCGACGCACAAGGCAGGCAAAGAAGCGCTGGTCCTGCGCGTCGATCCCGTGACCGGCGACCGCACCGTCTTCTCATACGGTGTCTGCGAATTGCAAACGGATCTTGAATGCACAAATCAACTCGAGCAGGAGTTTTATGAAATCTCGGCTGACCGGGGTGAACTTTGCGGAAACGGCGGACCTTGCATATCGTGTCAAGAGGGTGCGGCCCAGTTACAGATGACCTTCGCATTCTTCGGCTCCGAATTGCTTGGCAGCTATGACGAGTGGTTGACGAGCCTTATCGACGCAAACGCCAAGTTGCTCGAAACAGGAGACTGCCTCTTGAGTGCGCCCGTGGATGGTGTGCAGGCGGGCGACGGAGAATAGCGCCGTCGCGGCCGCCGGCCACCGCCCGGCGCCGGCTAGCCGGTTGTACCGGGCCTTTCCTCCCCGTCGCACGGGCCAGTCCACTGGTGGGCCGGTTGGCCGCGGGCAAGCCGGTTGGCCATCCGTCGGCGCAAAATCGCGGAGCGA
>JADFHG010000200.1 GCA_022567365.1 Planctomycetota bacterium
GTACCGGTCCTTCTTCGTGCAAGACCCGATCGCGGGAGATTCTCCGGAGTCTGGGCCAGAGTCCCAGTACCTCCGTCCACAGATTCTGCTGAAGAGGCAAAAAAAGACGCCGACGCTCACGCTGCCGATGACCTTCCGACTGCTCTGTGCTGCGAAAACCCCAGCCGAAGCTGACCGTGGACGACGGTTTACGAATCATCGAGTACCACATTGAAAGAAACCGCATCGCCCATCGATCCCATACCAAAACCCGGCGGCTCTGCCATCCAAAGGCTAAACCAAAAGCGCCGCTGTAGAACCAGCGAGCTACTTCGCGTACTACCACGAATCACGCGCTCATCTTTCGCTGGATCGTAACGCTCCGGTACGACCTCGAGTCGAGTATTCATCCGAAGAAAAGGTGATCGCGATTCCGCAAGTCAACGGCCTGCATCATCGGTACCGCCGCACGGCTCGAGTTCTTGAACCTGATCGTTTGTGAGGGCCGTCCGAGGTCGAAGTTCGCGCAACCGCTTCAAGCCAGACGATCGTCGGGCCAATCCGCCTCGCGCTCGTCGCGCTCTCGCCGTTGTTGGCCGCGCAAGCTTCCGCCAACTCGCCACTCGACACGCCCGTCTGCGCCAGGATGAGGGTTTCCGGAACCACACCGTTCCGTCGGCGCCGAGAAACAGCAGCCAGACCGCGCCGCGGTCCGCGGAAGGCGGCGCCCACCCGCCGTCATCCTTCGCGGCCTCTCTATTCGCGATTTGGCGTTTCCGCGTCCGGCGGTTGGTTGAGTTCGGTGTACAATTCGGCCAGCAGCGCCGCCGCCTCGCGCGTTCTTGGATGGTCTTCGCCTTGAATCCGCCTCAGACCGGTGTGCGCGAATAGCAAATGTGGTTTGGCTTCGACGTACCGCTTGGCCGCGAAAAGCAGTTCCCCGTACGCGAAGCGTATGCTGACGGTACGGACATGCCCCGCAGGCAACGACTCTTCGGCGATCCTTGCGGCTTCACCGATCAGGTCAAGTGCTTGCTCTAGTTTCCCTGCGCGGTGAAGCATTCGCGCCAAGTTGACGAGCATCCTAAGCGCGGCGGGGTGGCCGCGTCCGCGCTCCGTCTCCAGAGCGGACACCGCAGCGCGGAGGCAATCAGTGGCTTCCTCTAATCGCCCTTGTTTCTCCATGGCGTCAGCGAGGTTGGTTGCCGTGTTCATGGTGTTGGTATGGGCCGGACCAAGCACGCGCCGCCGAATATCGAGCGTCTGGCGAAGCAGGATCTCGGCCTCGTCGTAGCGCTCCGCCGCCAGCAACATCGCACCGAGATTGTTCATCGAACCGATGGTATCGGGATGATCGTCACTGAGGACGCGTTGCCGGCGTTCGAGCGTCTCGTAGAGGACCGCCTCCGCGTCGTCGAGCGCACCCTTGTCGATAAGAAGCAGGCCGAGGTTGTTCATGGTTGCCATTGTGTCGGGATGGTCATCACCGAGAGCGCTGCGTTGTGCGGCGATGGTTTCGCGGAAGACCCGCTCGGCTTCGTCGTACTTTTCCATCGCGTGCAAAAGGCGCCCCATGCTGTTCATCACATCGAGCGTCTCCGGATGGGTAGGCCCATGCACGCGCCGAGTTGCTTCGACGAGAAGTTCGTACATCGGCTCGGCCTCGGCAAGACGCCCCTGGTTCTTGACGAGCATCGCCAATTCAAAGCGGACCGGCAGGGTATCGGGATGGTCCAATCGACCGCGCTCCGTCTGGAGCTCGATGGTTTGACGGAGCACGGCTTCCGCCTCATCGACCTCTTCTGTTTGAATCAGCGCCTGGGCAAGCCAAGTCACGTCCGTGATAATGTATCGATGGTTTGGTGGAAGCCGTCGGCGATCAATGGCTAGAACCTCACGAAACTGCTCGACGGCTTCTTCAAAGGAACCCTTCCTCAGAAGGAGTTGTGCAAGACCAACCATGGACGAGGCCACGTCTTGATGGTCCTTTGGAAGATGTGCCCGACGTACCGCGAGGGCGCGGCGGATCAGCTTTTCGGCTTCGTCAAGATCGCCGGCGGTGCGGTACATGTGTGATAGGTTCCCCATAATGAGCGCGGTTCTGAGGTGGTCTTCACCATGTTCTTGTAGGGAGAGTTCGTACGCCCGGCGCAGCAAATCAAAGGCATCGTCGTTTCGACCGGTGAGCAAACGGAGATGTGCCAGGTCGTTGATCGCCTGGATCAACTCGTCGACCCCATCGTCACCGAGGGCACCGCTCAAGTCTATCGCGTCTTGAAGTAGAGGCGATGCCTCGTCGTAGCGCGACATCGCCTTGAGGTAAAGACCGAGCTGTCGCGTTCGTTTTGCGACGAGCGCGTGGCTCGGACCGAACAGCCGACGAGACATTTCGAGGCTCTCGCGAATGAGCCCCACGGCGGCCGCAGCGTCGCCCTGGAAACTGCGGACCGTCGCGAGCGCGGACAGACCCTCGGCGACGTCTACGTGGTCACGGTGATGGATCGCGCGACACAGGTCCAGAGCCCGTGTCAGGTGCGGCTCGGCCTCTTTGAACATACTGAGGCTGACATAGGTGGCGCCGATTGTTCGTCGAAGCGCAGACTCGATCTCGGGCTGGTCCGCGAGTTCCGTATCGACGCGCGCTGCCGCCGCGTCCAGGGCCTCGCGGACGGTGTAGTCTGGACCGCGGCCCGTTTGCGGATCGCCGGAGGCGAGCGTTTCCTGGAGAAGGGTCGTAATCGCCCGAGCGGACGCGGCATCGGAAAGTGCTTGACTCTCGGCGGCCCGCGCGCGGCGTGCCAGTTCGGTCGTCGCGATGATGCCGACCACGAGCACCGCAAGCGTCATCGCCGCGCCGGTGACCACGCCTTTGTGGCGCTTGGCGAATTTGCCGAGTTGATAGGTGGTGCTCGGGGGACGTGCCGCGATCGGCTCGTCGGCAAGGTATCGTCGAATGTCGGCCGCGAGGTCCGCGGCGGACTGGTAGCGTCGCTCCTTGTCCTTCTCCATCGCCCTCGCGACGATCGTTTCGACGTCGCCGCGAAGTGCACGATCGATCGAGCTAAGCGTGACGGGGTCATGATCCCCGATGAAACGAATCGCCTCCGGTACCGTTTTTCCCTCAATATCATGCGGTCGACGCCTCGTGAGCAATTCGTACGCGACAACGCCGATTGCATAGACATCGGAGCGCGCGTCGAGTTGCTTTGGATCGCCTGCAAGCTGTTCGGGGCTCATGTATGGAATCGTGCCGACAAGCTGGCCGACGTCGGTTTGCAGCGTGGCGGTCTCGACGTCGGTGTCGGTGGCGCGGGCCACCCCGAAGTCGAGCACTTTGGGTTGGCCGAGGTCGTCAACCAGAATGTTGTCGGGTTTGAGGTCGCGGTGAATGACACCGTGGACATGAGCGTGTTGCACCGCGTCGCAAACCGCCGTCAACAACTCGAGCCGCCTCCGGATACTCAACCCCTGGGCCTCGGCGAATCGCACGATCGAAGACCCCCGCACCAACTCCATCGCGAAGAAGGGCTGCGGTGCATCCGGTGACGCCGGTTCGGTCGCACCCGCTTCGTATATACGTGCGATTCCCGGGTGTTCCAAACGCCCAAGAATCTCCACCTCGAACTCGAAGCGACGACGGAGCGATGCCGTACCGAGGGTCCGACGCATCAACTTGAGCGCGACGACGCGGCGAGGATTATCCTGCTCCGCCTCGTAGACCTTTCCCATACCTCCCGCCCCGAGAAGGCTCTTGATGGTGTAGCGCCCGATCCGTGTGCCGATCAGCGCGTCATCTCGCCCCTCGGTCTTGCCGCCGGGTCGCGCAAAGGCTACGGCCGGTGTTCCCAGGAACGCCTCCGCCCGTCCGGACGCCAGGAGCAACTGCTCCACTCTTTTGCGGAGTTCGGGATCTTTGCCGCAGGCCTTGTCGAGAAAGGCGTTCCGCTCACCGGCGCCCAGCGCCTGAGCGGTTTCGAAGACGCGCTGCAATCGATCCCAGGTCTCAGTGTCCGACCGTGTCATCGCTGCAAACCTCGTGGTACAACCACGCCTTGGCGAAGTTCCAATCGTTCTTGACGGTTGCGGGCGAGACACCCACGACCCTGGCCGTCTCGTCAACCGTTAGACCGGCGAAGTACCTGAGCATGACTACGTCGCTCTTGCGTTTATCGAGCGCTTCGAGTCCGTCCAGCGCCTCGTCCAAAGCGACGAGATCCTCCGACCGCTCCTCCACGACGACAAGTTCTTCTTTGAATTCAGCTCGATGGCGACCCCCTCCGTGTTTGACGCGCCCGCGCTTTCGCGCCCGCTCGACGAGTATGCGGCGCATGCACCGAGCCGCGGCGGAGAAGAAGTGTCCTCGATTGTCCCAATCCTCATCGCGGTTGCCTACCAGCCGAAGATAGGCCTCATGCACCAGGGCCGTGGCCTGCAGGGTGTGACCCGGTGGCTCGTTTTTCATGCGAAGCTCGGCGAGGTTGCGAAGCTCATCGTACACCAGCGGCAGCAATCGGTCCGTGGCCGAGGAATCTCCGTCGCTTATCGCTTCGAGGAGCTGGGTAACGTTGTGTCGAGGTGCCTCGCCCATGTCATGTCCGTTGGGTGCACGTCACGTGCATACCCCAGTCAGCTAATTGACAACCGAGCCGCGGGCTTCAGCCCGCGCGATGTCCGCGAAACCATAGTACCGCCCGGAACCGCTGCGTCATGTCTGTAACGAGAGATCGCGCAAGCTAAAGCATGCGGCTCAGTTCTTCACCAGCTAGCGTACCCGCATGGAGCACAGCATGCCCGAAACGCAAGCCCCCACGCACATTCGCCCGACGATGGAGCGGTTCAAAAGACGCGCTGCGATCGATCCCCTCTCTATCCTATTCACTTCCGTGTACGGCGACAACGCATACGTGTTTAGCGGTTCGTCGCCAGCGCGCCGTACTCGCGATGTAGCGTCCGCCCCCCGCGGCGGACGTAGCCATGTGAAACGCTCCCGAAACTCTACGGCCGCCACAGGGGGCGGCCGCTACGCGCTAAACACGTACGACAACCCGTTTGCCGCGGTCGCCTCATCGGACCCGCCCCAGCGAAATGTCGTGCAAGGGATCCCGCCTTGCAAGGTCGCCGATTGTGTCGGACATGATGGGGTGAGACAGACGGGCATCCGTAAGCGAATTCACGCAGCGAATGAGCGGCGATCCCAAGTTCGTGCCGGATCCGCGCGCCAATGACGTGTGCCCGATCAAGAAAATGCAATTCTTGTTAGCCGTTTGGCAGCGCCGCGTCGCATTGGGGGTGACGAGGAATGCTGGTCGTGCGACACGCTCGACTTGCTGGGTCATTAACGGGACGAGGCAGTAGCCAAAGCGCTGAACCGTCCCGAGGCAAGCAAAGAAACACGAGACGGGAACGAGACCGGTTGGAAGCCCAGGCAGGAGCAAGACTATGTATGAAGGAATGAAATGGACGACGAGTCATGGCGCGGGCCATGGGATGCGAACGCTCGCGGCACCAAGGAACAATCGCCTCGCGCGCCGTTTGTTGATCGGATGCGCGACCGTCCTGACGGTGGTGGGTATCCTCACGCCGGGCCGCGCGCGCGCTGAGCTTTACGAGATCACTGATCTCGGCACGCTGTCGAATTCATTCAGTCGGGCGAGTGGAGTGAACGAGTCGGGGAAGGTCGTCGGCACATCGGTGCAGCAATGCGGATTCACCGCACAGCACGCGTTCCTCTGGGTAAACGGCGTGATGACCGACATTGGTCCCGACGCCTGCAACTACGGTGAGGCGTTCGACATCAACGTCGCGGGTGATGTCGTCGGGACGGCAGTCGCGGGTACGGCTCCTACGACGATCGCGTTTCTTTGGCGCGACGGTGCGATGATTGACCTCGGCGACCTTGGTGACCCGAACGGGTTCCACGCGGCCTACGGAATCAACGCGGCCGGCGTCGTCGCGGGTTCTGCGCAACTGCCGGAGGGCATATTCACGCTCCACGCGTTCAAGTGGATCGAGCCGTACGAGGTGTGCGTGCCCTGGCCGTTCCCGCCGTTCGTGCTCTGTTTCATGGTCGGCGGGATGCTCGACCTGGGAACGCTCGGTGGTACGGACAGCGAGGCGTACGACATTAACGATCCCGAGCATATCGTCGGCTGGGCGCACACACCGGGCGGCAAGGAACATGCCTTCCTTCTAAAGGACGGGGTCATGATCGACCTCGATCAGTTCGACACCTTTAAGAGTGCCGCCAACGCCATCAACGACGCCGACGTCATCGTCGGTCGGGCGCGGTTCGGAGGCGGCAACCATGCTCACGCGGCCCGGTGGTCCACGTTTACGAGCTGCACGCCGAACCCGTTCGGCGGCCCACCAATCTGCCTCGAATTCGACGCCATGATCGACCTCGGAACTCTCGGAAACCACCAGAAAAGCGAAGCCATCGCGATCAACAACTTCAACGAGGTGATCGGCTATTCCGAGTTCATTAGCGGTAGCGACACCCAACCCTTCATCTACGACAGTGAGCACGGAATGCGGAACCTGAACGGGCCGCCGTTTCTCGCGGCCGATTCGGGTTGGGATCTTTTCTTCGTGACCGACATCAACGACGACGGGCAAATCGTCGGATACGGCGTGCATAACGGTAACCAGCGTGCATTTCTCATGACGCCGCTCTCGTGCGACACCGACGACGACACCGACGGCGATGGTGTCTGCGACAGTCTGGACAACTGCCCCGACCTCGCCAACCCCGATCAGATCGACAGCAACGCGGACGGCGTCGGCAACGCCTGCGATTGCAACGGCAACGGCCTGGAGGACGCCGTCGAGATCGATGAGGGCCTTGTCGAAGACTGCAACGGCAACGGCTTACCCGACGAGTGCGAGGGTCCCAGCGACTGCTGCGAGATCCACTCCACCCCGGGCTGTGAGAACGCCGCGTGTGAAACCGCGGTGTGCCTGGTCGACGAATTCTGCTGTGACGTCGAATGGGACTCAATCTGTGTGATCAAG
>JADFHG010000201.1 GCA_022567365.1 Planctomycetota bacterium
TGAATGGCACTCGCAACATCGGTCGGCGTGGCGTATTCGAGGATGATGGGGCGGGGTGTGGTAGCCTCTTGACCGCTCTCCTCGATCGTTTTGATCGCGTCGCGAATGTCGTCGTGCATGCCGAGCGGCGCGGAGAAGAACAGCACGTTGCCGCCGTCTTCGCCGATGAACCGGGGACCGGTGGTACCCACAGTGGCACCACCGCGGCCCCTTCCTCTCGAGGCCCCCGCGAACATCTGCTCGAGCGTTCCCGCGACGGCGTTGGCGTCCGAGTTCGCGAGCGTGACCGTTTCAAACTTCTCCGAACCGGGGACGTCGACCATCGCGATGAGTTCTTCGATCTCCGCCATGTCCTCTTCCGTCGCCTGGACGGTGATCATTCGCAGCGGCGGATAAGGAAGCAGCGACGGTGCATGCGGACCGGCGCCCGCCGTCGCTGCCGACTCGCCCCCACGGCGACCCTTGCCGCCGCGCGGCGCGCCGCCCGTCTCGGTAAACTTCGCGGCGATGTACTCGACAACCGCCTCCGGGTCGGCGTGCTCGAGCGTGAAGTGCTTTGTGATGCGCTCCGGGCCTTCGTACGAGTCGATCTGCTCGATGAGCTCACCGATGTAGTCGAGCGCGGCCGTCGGCGCCATCGCGAGGATCGTATTGGCGAGCGGGTTGCTCCAGATCTTGATGTCATCCTGGAAGACGCCGAGCTCGCCCACTTCGGTATTCTGCGTGATCCCTTGCGGCAATGGGCGGCTGACCGACGCACTGCTCGAACGACTGGTCCGACCGGCGGTTCGTCCGGCCGCGCCGCGACCGGCTTGGCGACTGGTCGCGCCGGATGTGCTGCGCGATCGGCCACTGGTCGTGAGACCGAGCATGTCCTTCAAGACGGTCTCGACCTCGGCCGCGTCCAGGTTTTCGACAATGTACGTGCGGTACTCGGCCGTCATCGGCTGCGGCTGGTCGATCGTCGCGAGGACTTCGTAGATGAGCGGGTAATCGCCGGGGTTCGCCTTGAGGATGAGCGTCCGGTTGCGCGGGTTGGCGACGATTTGTACGGAGCCCGCACCGGCGCCGGGGATCGTGATCTGCGACTGTTGTTGCTGCTGAGCACCGCGACCCGCCTGGCCCAGCAGGCCCTTGCCGAGCTGCGCCTGTCCCGCGGCACCGCGCTGGCGGTTTGCCTGCGCCTTCTGCTGAGCCTGCTGCTGGCGTTGACGCTGCTGCTGCGCACGCAACATTTGCTGTTGAAGCTGCCTGTTTCGACTGGTGGCGTTGAACACCTCGTCGAGCAGGCGGGCGGCGGTGTTCACGTCGATGTGGTGTATGCGAACGATACGGATGTCCGGACGAAGCGGGTTCTCCTTCATTAGATCGACGATGTCTTTGTACGCGTCCTCGACTTCATCGACGACCTTCGGCAGTCCCTCGACGACGAAAACGCCCGTCTTGTCGTCGAAGTAGATCGTGACCTTGCCCTTGGCCGACGCGCGACCGGTCGCGTCGCCCGCGGCTGCGGGCGGCGTGGTCGTGGGCGGTACGATCGGCTGACCGCCCATGGCTGAATCGATCATCTGCTGGAGGACCACGTCCGGATCGATGACGGGTACGACCTCTTCGTCTTGCGGAACGTCGCGCTCCTGCTCCGGATCGAGGTCGGGATCGAGGTCGGGATCGGGGTCGTCCTGAAGCGCGAGCACCGCGCCCAATAGGGCGCTCGTTTCACGTGCAAACCCGAGCGGCAGGATGCACCCGTTCGATCGCGTCTTCGGCGGATGGACTTCCTCAATGACGCCTTGCTTCACCAAGTCGATCTTCGGACCGATGTTGATGAACTCGATCTCGAGGTCCGGGTTGTTGGCCTTGATCATGATGATCGTCTGCTCGGGCGTGAGCCCGGGCAGCGCCTGGAACGTTCGCTTTTCGACCGTCGTGGCCTCTTCGCTCTCGATGTCGATGTAGTCCCTGACGAGCTTCTCGATCTCGTCGAAGCGCGATTCGTCGGGATACTTGACGATGATCGCGTCGTCGACGCCGAGTGGCGGCAGGTCGACCTTGGGCAAGAGGTTCGACGGCGACCAATACACCTCGAGCCACATTTCGAGATCGAGCGCGGCCTCGTACGCATCGACGTTGAAGAGCGGGATCACCCGCATCGGCAGCCGCGCGGCCTCGGCGATCACGGTCTCCTCAAAGTTGAACTGCTCCACGATCGCATCGATCTGAGCGATCTTGGCCGCCGACGCCGACGCGAGCATCGTGCCCGCGAGTTCGTCGGTCCGCAGGTAAACCGTCGCGCCCTTATGTACCTTGGTTGTGTTGAAAGGATCGTCGTCGTCGATGGTCTCGGTCGTATTCTTGCGGCCCCTCTGGCTTTGCTGGCGTCTAGTCGTACCGCTCCCAGTCTTTGCGGGCGTGTCCACCGTGCTCATGATGAATTCGGCAAGCGCGTCCAGGTCGGCATATGCGACGTCATAGACCTTGATCGTTTGGCCGCTGGGTTCGTCGAGCAGGGCGATGTGTCCCTTCGCGATCTCCACGTCTTTCTTCGGACCGTGCAGTAAGACCGCGTCGCCGCTCGACATCGCGACGATGGTAAACTCGCCGGACGTCGCGGTGGATCCGCCGGTCTTGCCGGCTTGCCCGCCCGCGCGTGGGGGCTTCTTGCGGGTGACGCCCCCGGTCATGAGTGAACCAACCGAAGACACGATCGCATCCGCATCCACGTGTTTCAATATGACCACTTCGGAAATGGGCAGCGTCGAGACGTTGTCGCGGAGCATGTCGAGATATCCCTCGACCTCCTCGTGCACCTTCGGTGTCGCCTTGACGATGATCCGGTTCGCATCCGGTTGCGGGATGATGGTCACGTCGCCCTTTGCCGTGGACGTGCCGACCTTGCTGCCGGTTGACGGGCGCTTCGGCCGGGCGGTCACACCCAGCAGCGTCCGAAGGTCGTCCGCGATCGCGATGACGTCCGCGCCCTCGGGGAAGTCGCCGTAGAGACGATGCACCGGCTCCTCGTCGGGCACGTCGCGTTCGGCGATGAAGGTGGCGATGTCTTCCATCTTCTTCGGCGTGGCACTGACGTAGAGGACTTGGCCGTAGCTGAACAGCTTCATGCCGTCGTCGTCGCGACTGATGGAACGAACCTTCTTGTCGGCGCCCTTGCCCGTGCGGCGGATCGTTCTTCCGCTCGTGCCGAAGAGCGCTTCGATCCCCGCGATGATGTCGGTCGGGTCGGCGAATTCGAGTTCGAATTGCCGATCGATGATGGTCGATGGACGATCGATCTCCTCGAGAAGGGCTTCCATCTCCTCAAACTGCTCGGCGGTCGCACCGACCACGAGGATGTCATTGGCGGCCGGGACGCACTGGACGAAACCGGGCGCCGCGCGGCCGCCCTTCTTTGCGGACCCCGGCGCGAGGAAATCGAGCAAGCTCGACAGTGATTCGACGGCAACCCCCGGTTCGATATGCGTCACCGCAAGGCGGCGATGCACCGATTCCTCGCTGTCCTTGAAGTCGTCGTCGAGTTGCTGGATAAGCGGGAGGTATTCAGACCATTCCTCGTCGCTGCACAGCACGTAGAGCTTCATGTTCTCGTCGTCGTCGGTGATCCGCGCGGGTTTGAGCGCCTTGGCGGCCTTCTTGCGAGCGCCCTTCTTGCCCTTGGGGCGGGCGACCGACTTGGGCAGCGTTTTCTTCGTGCTGCTCTTGCCCATGTCGTATTCGTGGAGCATCTGAGCGACGAAGGACGGTTTCGCGTATTCGAGCTTGTGGATGTGCAGCGATATCGTGCCCCCTTGCGGCACGTCGATGTACGCGAGAATGTCACGGACGTCTTCGACGTCGCGCGGTCGACCGATTACCCACAACACCGCGTCCGAGGCATCCGGAATCAACTGGACGTCGGCCGCGCCTTCGCCACCGTTGCGCGCGCCGAGAATCGAGAGGATAAGCCCCATGGCATCCTGCGCGGGGATGTCCTCCAGATCGATCTGAACGGGGTCGAAGCGCCGGTCCACGTCGAAAATGGCGACGAGTTCGCGAACCCGCTCGACCCCGGCCTCCTCCGCGATGACCATGATCGCACGCTGCGCGAGCAGCGGGATGAGCGTAACCTCGTCGGCACTGACGGGTTTGGATCCCTTAAGGGTCGAACGCTTCGTGCCCTTCGCTCTGCCCTTGGGTTTGGCCTTCTTCTTGGGCGTAGGGGAACCGCTGCTCTCGGCGACGAGGACCATCTGAATGTCCGCGACGATCCTCACCGGATCGGCGTGCGTCAGTTCGATGATCGTTCGCGGGCTCGGTCCGGCGAGGGCCACGTCCACGAACGGAAGGAACCGTTCGATCTCGGCGATCTTGTCCGGCATCGCGTGGACGAGCAGGACGCCGCGTTCGTCAACGGCCAGGACCACGGTCTCCGGCGGCGGGATGCGCAGCAAGTCCGAACCGCCCCCGCCCTTCCTGGTAGACTTGCCGCCGATCCTCAGCTTGCCCGTGGACCCTCCGTCGATGAGGCTGCTGATCTTGGACCAGGCCTCGCTGGGCGAAATGTGTTCGACGACGATTTCCTTAACCTCCCGCGGGCCGTCGTCCACACCCCCCTTGAAGAAGTCGATCATCCACAACCACTTGTTGATGTCGCGGGCGAGGGCGAAGATGGTGAGTTTGTTCTCGTCGCCATATTGCGAGATGCGGACGTAGTCCGGCAAGTACACACGGACGTCGTCAAGGTCGGAGATGGAGCCCGACGTAGGCGTATACAGCACAAGCGCAATCTCGTCGTTATCGACTTCGGCCGCCAGATAGTCATCCATCGAGCGATACATCTGGTCTTCGGGAAGGACGCGGGGCAGATCATTGATTGGGATGATCTCGAAGACGTTGCCCGATCGCACCATCCAGTAGGGTTCGAGTTGGCTCGAGTCGAAGAGCAGCTTGCGAATCTGCTTGAATGCCTCGTCGTAGGTGAGTTGCTCGGTGGTGACGAAATCGACCTTGCCATTGGGCAGCTCGCCGATGTACGAGAGCCCGGTCTCATGCGACCAGGCTTCGAGAAGATCCTTGTACGTTCCGTTGCGCATCGAGATTGAATAGAGCTTGTCCTCGGCGAGTTTGTCCCTTTCCTCTTGGAGTTCCTTGATCCACTTTTCGGCCAGGCCGTTCGATCCCTCGCCCTTGTCACCCTCGGAGTCGTCGTCCACCTCTTCGTCGTCTTCGTCTTCGTTTTCGTCTTCGTCTTCGTCTTCGGGTTCGGATTCGGGTTCGTTGTCTTCGTCTTTGGGTTTGTCGTCCTCGTCTTCGGGTTCGTCGTCCGAATCCCCGCCGGGGTCTTGGCCGGCCTCCGCATCCGGATCTTCATCCGGATCTTCATCCGCTGACTCGGCGCTCCCGCGGGCGTCTTTGTCGGGCGTGCTCGGTTTCGCGGTCCGCGATCCGCGCTGGCCACGGCGCGGCGGTTTCGATGCCGAGCCTTTTCGCTCGGCGTCCTTCCCGGCGTCGCGGCTTCTCTCGATAAAGTCGTGCGCACTCTTGAGAACCTCGGGATCGATCTCGGTCTCGCCGCCGGCGCGGGGTTTCTTGGCGCCGGGCGGATCTTCCCCGTCGTCGGCACCCTTGTCCGCGCCCTCGGTGCGCTTCGAGTCCAACGCACCCCCGCCTTTCCTGGTCCGGTTCACGGGGGTCTTGGTTCGCTTCGGTGATGGGCGGACGGGGCGTTTGAGCTTGGTCGCTGACCGCTTGGTCTTCGATTTGGGCGAGGACGTGCCGCTCTTGACGCTGCGGCGTCCGGCCTTGTCGCGGCTCGTTTTCTTCCGGTCGCCGCTCTTGGCCTTGGATGTCTTCTTGTCCGATTTCTTGTCGTTACCCTTGCGGGCCGACTGATCGTCGCCCTTTTTCTCGCCGTCTTTGTCGGCTTTCTTGTCGCTCGACTTGTCGGCACTCTTTTTGGCCTTCTTTTCGCCCTTTTTGTCCGACTTCTTGTCCGACTTCTTGTCGGACTTCTTGTCGGACTTCTTCCCGTCCTTTTTCTTCCCGGAGTCCTTCTTGTCGTCACCCTTCTTCTTCTCTTCGCCCTTCTTGTCGCCCTTCTTGTCGTCTTGGACGCCAACGCCCGCGGAGCCGCCGAGCGCAAAGGTGCCCGCGCGCACAGCCGCCGGCGCGACTGCGAACATGAACAGCGCAGACAAAACGGCGAGAACCAGTGAATCGCTTCTGGTCGTTCGGCGACGGGTACGGATTACGTTCATTGATCTTGTCTCCTGACGCGAATCCCCGGCGACTGCCCGTCGCGTGATCGGATTCGCTTCGATTGCTCTCATCTGCCCAAGCGGCCTCGCGACCGGGCGTTCAGCGCACCCTTCTTTGTACCCTGCAACTTCTTCCGCGCTGCTGAATTCGTCTTGCCCTTCGGTCTGAGCGGCTTTAGCCCCTTGGAGCCCTTCCGCCCGGACTTCGGCGCGCTCGACGCCGGCTCAATGCCTCCCCGATCACCGGTGGACGCGTCCGCGAAGAGGCCCGCCTTGTGGTAGAGGTCGTCGAGGTCCGTGACCTCGCTCAGATCCACCTCGTTGTCGAGCGACTGGCCGATCGGATAGAAAAAGTCACCGTCCTCTCGAGCCACGACGGCACCGGAATGATGCACCATCCGGAGCGTACCGCCGTCCAGATCCTGCCCCACGGCCACATATTTGTAAGGGTTGTCCTTGTCCTTGCTGTCGAAGAGCTGGATCTCGTCGAGCGGTGTCGTGCCGTCACGCTTGACGATCGCCGCGACGAACCGGAAGTCTTTTCGATTTTTCCAGCGTAGGTCTTTCTTGGGTTTCGGTTCGGCTTTGGGTTTCGGATCCGGCGCCTTCTCAACGACCGTCTCGACCGGCGGTTGCGGCGCCCTCTTGGGAGGCGGATTCCTGACGTCCTTGATCGGTTTCTTGTATTCGGTAAACGGTTTCGCCTTCCAGATCAGCGACTGGTCGGCGGAG
>JADFHG010000202.1 GCA_022567365.1 Planctomycetota bacterium
TCACCGTCGGCCAGCGCATGCTGGACGTTAACGACAAAGCGTCGTTCGACCGGGCGATGGAACTCCTGGTTGATTCCGAGCACCAGACCGGCCGTTTCTACACCGCGCTGCACGCTTGCACGGATGATCCACAACTCAAGTCGGTCTTCCGGGAAATGGCGGACGAATGCGTCGAGCACGCCCACCGCCTCGAGACGCTCCCGGGCACCAATTAGGAATCCGGCTCGACGTAGTGTTTCGCCATCAGGATCGTGTCTGAGTAGGATCCGTCCCGGCGAAGCCCGTCACCTTTGAGGCGGCCCTCCTCGACGAAACCGAACGAGAGATAAAGCGAGATCGCCCGCTCGTTGTCCACGAAGACGTGTAGCGTCATCTTTCTCAGACCCTTCGCGCGGCCCCAGTCCACGATTGACTCCGTAAGTCGCCGGCCCAAACCGCACCCCCAGTAATCCTTCAGCACGGTCACGCCCAGCTCCGCCTGATGGACGTAGCGTTGCAGTTTCCCACTGCTCGCGCCCGCGGTGGCGACGATCTTCCCTTCAACTTCGGCGACGATCTGAAGCGCCCCCGGATCGGCCAAGCGATCGCGAAGGAACTCCCGCTCCTGCTGCACCGTCATGTCGAACTCGCCCGGTAGGCGATTGAGAAAGTCGGACTCGATGTCGGCTCGAGGAACCAGCGCGCACAGTTCGGCGGCGTCCTCTTCGGTCACGATGCGAATGGTGCAGCAACGACCGTCTGAGAGACGGTATGAAAAAGGAAACGCCACGTGTCCGCCCTCGCCTCGCGATTCCCGCGCGGTCCACGCGGCCCACCCGATCGACCGCGACCGCCGAGGCCTTTGCGTCGGGCGGCAAACCTGGGTACGGTTCGATGATGCCCATCATCGGCCACGGTATCGATCTTGTCGAATGCGATCGGATTGAGGACATGCTCAGACGCCACGGTGATCGCTTCATGGCGCGCGTGCTCACGAACCAGGAGCGCGACCGCGCCGCTCAGTTCAAGAACCCGGTCCAATTCGTCGCCGGACGATGGGCGGCGAAGGAAGCGATTCTCAAGATGATCGGCACCGGCTGGCGCGGACAAATTGCCTGGACGGATATGGAAATATTGCCGGACGACCTGGGCCGACCCGTGGTCAAGTTGGGCGGCGAGACCGCGCGTCGCGCACGCGAACTCGGGATCGAGACCGTACTCCTATCGATCTCGCATACCCGGGGGCACGCGACCGCATCGGCAATCGGCGTCGGTCCACAGAAACCGATATCATAGGCGTCGCAAGGGCCGCGATTCGTCCAACCGATTGTCGCGGCGAATGCCCAGCCTGTCTTGCGTCGGCACGTCGCCCGGGCGCGGCAGGCGCGAAGAGCCTGCCGACATGCCCGTTCAATGGAGTCCCAGGGAGGCTCACTCGGTTTGGGTCGAGGTTGTGTCGATAGCCTGTGCACCACCGAAGACAACGGAGACCCGCCCAGCGCCGGGCGCGAAGTCGAAGTACCATTGATTGGCCCACGTCGCCATCAAGTCGTTGCCCAGAATGACGTCCGGCAGCCCTGCGGTCTCGTGGAGACCGACGGTCGCCCCCAGCGTCCCGAGTTGTTCGTGCCCAATGACAACCTCGAGTTGATTCGGCGTGAAGAGCCCCGGAACGCCGACCAGGCCGCGACGAACGATCGTCACTGCTGCGCCCGTATCGAGCAGCCCCAACGTGCGGATCGAGGCGTTACCCATGCTCACTTCGATCTCGATAAACGCTGAATCAAAATCGGGCAATTGATCGGGCGGCGCGCTGAAGGGAATAACAACGTCCGCCGGCGGCAACGACCTGAGAAACGCGGCTGTGCCCATTGGAAAGTCCAGCGCGAGGACCGTGCCGGTCTGCTGAAAGAACAGAAAGCCCAGTCCGTTGCAGTCGCAAACCGGTGTGCCGACCAGCGCCGCCGCGGCCGTCGCGGGGATACCGGCCGCCGTATAGGCAAAGCCCTCGGTGACATCAACGACGACCTGCCCGCCGAACGCGAGGACCGTCGCCTCGTCGATGATTCGCAGACCGAACGGTTTGCGGAGCATGAGTTCGAACCCGCCGCCGGTATCGATCACCGCGTCGCCGATGGGCTCGCCGTTGATCGTGATGGGAGCGGTGAAGAACGGGGCCAACCGGCCGGCCGGAACCTCACCGCAACCGGAAACGATGGCGGCGAAGACCCCCGCGAAGACGATGCCGAGCCTTGCTCTTCGTTCGTAAGTAGCCACTCAGTGCCCCGATTCGTCGCTCCGCGCGCGACCGTCCGCACCCGAGGCCGGCCCGGGGTCGCGGGCGGACCCGTGCTGCGGCGCACGCGTCTGCTCAAGCCCTAACAGCCCGTTGAAAAACTGCGAGTAGCGTACGCCCCCCGCGGCGGACGTGGCTTTCGAGAGCGCTATCGCCGTCCTACGGCCGCCACGGGGGGCGGCCGCTACTTTCTCGTCGGCGCGCGACTTTTTCAACAGGCTGCTAAAGCCGATACCCGCCAATACGGCCAATCTACAGTCTTCGACGTTGGTATGCTATCGACAAATCGGCCGCGCGCCTCGAAGAGGACGGCACACCTGAACCGCACCAGCATCCACATGCCCCCGATGGCCCCCAGGCGTCGGCTGCGGACCTTTGGCCGACTTACGTCGTGTGGTGTCACAATTGGCGGGGCGTATCCTGATACAAACCGCGCCGGCCTGGCAAAGCCGGCTTGCCGGCGGCTTGGCGGGTCCGCCGGCAGGTTCCGGTGCCGTACCCAAGATTTGACTTCTGCAACAGGGCGTTCGGCAACCGTTGCAATCGCAGTCGCGGCAAGAGCACCGGCGGCGGAACACGCGCCTATCTTTCGGGAAGTGAGTCAGCCTTGTCCTTGGTGTCTTTGGCACCCTTGGCTTTCTTGGTCTTGCCTTTCGCGGATCCATCGCGGGCTGAAGTATTCGTCTTCTTCGCGGTCACACGCCCCACGTTCGCAGGTGTATCACCCTTGGCGGCGTCGCCCGCTCCGTCGCCCTTGTTGGCGTGCCTCTCACGCTGTCCGGTTTCGAGCAAACCGTTCAATCGTCGGTCCAACACCGGAAAGAGGTTCTTGATCGGCTCGAGTAGCGCGCGTTGTGATTCGTTCGCTTTTTCCCTGGCCTCGATATCCGAACTCTCGAGTGCTCGCTCCAAGTCGGCGGCGACTTTCGCAAACTCCTGTTTCTTGGAAGCGCGATAGTCTCGTGCCTGGTCTTTGATGTCGTCGAGAATCCCCCGCGCCGCGTTCTTTTGCCCGGGAGTGAGGTCGTACTCCTTGATGAACGCATCCAGGCGTACCTCGAACATACCCAGCCTCAAGGTGTCTTCCTTGGGCACTGGAATACCCGGGGGCGGCCTCCGCGGTCTTCGCGGCTGGTTTGGATATCGCACGGCAGGAGGAAAGAGCGGATCGGACGTCGGCTTACCGGCAACCCACGACTCGAGGTTGGTCCCCATTCGGGCAAACGTCTTGTCCATTTCGGCGAGGTCGAAATCGTGCATTGCCTTCTGATCGTCCGTGAGCAACTCCCGCCAAACCGCATTGTTTTCGTAGATTGCCTTCATCGCCGCCTTGAGAATCGGTTGCGCAAGCTTTCCGAGACGGATCGCGTCCGCGGGGTTCTCCGGCGGTTTCCCGATCTGCTGCGACGAGACCAGCTCGCGAAGCAGCGGCCAAACCTCCTTGTGATGCTCACGGAGGAAGCGGTACACCCCTTTTTGCATCAGTTCGTTGGTCTTCTTCGTCTGGTCCTCGTTGAGGTTGTATCGCTTGGCGATGTTGCCCACCGCGGCCGACATGATCTCCTCAACGTTGATGTTGGGCAGGTCCGACGGGGGCGTGATCTTGTCGTTTGGCCCGTCGCCACGCGCGTGAGGCGCCAAGACCAGCGCGGCGAAACCGAGAACCAGCGCGATAGTTGTTGATCCCTTCATGGTCCGATCAATCCGTCTACGAATCCGCTACGAAACCGTTTGCTCCCCGACCATTATACAAAACGCAAAGTGTCCGGTTGCGATCGTGCCCCCCGAACCGGCAGCCCGGGTTCGAGAATCTTACCGGGCGACCATCGACGACCCGAGACCCGCAAACGCCGACGCGGCGGACAAACGCTGAATTGCAGCGCGCACCGCACTGGTGTGCCGTCAATCTTGAAGTTACGGGCTCAACGGGAGGGCGATGCCCCCGCTGAGCCGATTCGGAACCCTCTATCGGCGAAACAAGAAACGCACCGGTCGAAGAAGCCGTCGCAGCATGTAGTGGGCGCGAACCCGTAGCCAACGCCTCTTGAGCAATGTCAAAATCCGGTTGTCAGGGTCAACGCGGAGACCCCGCTCCAGCATGGCACGGGCCTCCGACCAGCGCCGTAGGTGAAGATACGCCAGCACCGCGTTTTGTATCGCCTGGATGTAGTCCGGTCGGCATCGGATCGCCTCGGCAAAATGGTCCAGGCCGGCTTCGCAGCGCCCCGTGCGGATCAGGCAAACGGCGAGACACTGATGCGCCGTCGCGGACTCGTTGTCCTGTGCCAGAACCTTTCGGAAACAGTTCGCCGCGTCTGCGAACTTGCGATCAGCCAACAGTGCGTCACCCAGGAGCATCAGGGCTTGGGGTTGGTCAGCCACTTCCGAAAGCGCCGCCTCAATGCAGCGGCGGGCGGCGCGGAACTGCCCCAGTCGGAGATGGGCCTCGCCCATCCTCAATTCGATGTCGTACGACCGCTCCGGCAACTCCGTGCGCGCCGCCTCGAGGCACTCGAGCGCGCGTGCCGGCTCACCGGTGGCCAGCAAAACCTCGCCCAGTTGGAATCGTGCCGCCGAATGCTCTGGATCAAGCTCGAGGATCTGCCCCAAGCGATCAATGGCGCTCTCGGGGTTGCCCGATTCCACGGCGATTTCAGCCAATTCGAGAAGCACCTCGGTGTCGCCGGGGGCCTCTCGCAACTCCGCGAGCATGTACTCTCGTGCCTTCTCGAGCTCACCAGTTTCCCGGTAGACCTTGGCGATTTGTTCGTTTACGCTCGGGAAGCTCGGCTCCAGTTCCAAGGCGCGCCGAAAACAGAACAAAGCCCGTTCCGTCTTGCCGCGCGCGGCCAGGGACATGCCGACGTGATAGAAGCATTGCGGGCAGTCCGTCGCGAACTCCTGCGCCTGGTAAAACATCTCCTCGGCCTGCTCGTGGCGCCCCAGCTTGGCGAAAACCCGGATTCGAAAGCAGTATGACGGCTCAAAATCGGGATACCGGTGCCCTATCTCCTCGAAGATCTCCAGCGCCCGAACGAGCCGGCCAACCCTCGCCAGGGCCACACCCAATCCCATGAGCACGTCGCGGTCGCCGCGTTCCAACTCGATTGCACGCTCAAAGGCGTCGATCGCCTCCTCCGGGCGCTCGAGTTCATCCAGCAGGAAACCATGCTGTGCGTGCCACGAAGAATTGTTCGGATTGAGCGCGATCGCGGCCTCAATCTCGAGCACGGCTTCGTCCCAGCGATGCGATTCACAAAGCTGTTGCGCGCGTTCCAGTCGTTGTTCGGCTTCAAACCAATCGTTCATGGGTGCACCATCCGAGTTGGCAGATCATTCCACCATCTGATTCTACTCGTTTATCGGTCAAAGACAACTGTAAGTTGAAATAGAAAAAGTGCAGGGCTACACTATCATCGATATGCCCAATACCGATCTGGAACACTGATATCGGGCAGTCGGTCGGAATTGAAGCGGCGATGGCGGTCTTAAGACGGTGTGACTCCAATGGGCATTTTGCCATCGAAGATCGTCGAGATCGGCCGACTCCCGAACAGGCGTGCATAATCCGAGCCCCGACCGTCATGGGGCGGGTTATTCCGGTCGGGTCATCGCGCTGGCGAACAGCGCGTACTCATCGGCGTCCACGTCGCGGTCGTGGTCGATGTCGAGGAAGCGGCAGTCGCGTGACCTCCTCTTGGACGCCCCGGCGATCCGCGATCTGTGCCGATAGCGCGGGCCAGGGTAGCAGTCTCGCACGGGTGCGTTGCTCGGCTATAGTCAGTTGAAGAAGTGGCGGCGGGTGGCTTGCTATCCGTCCCAGCAAAGTGCCGTGTCGGACGCCGGTAGAGAATGTGGGACAGGAGTTTTCAATCCCGTGTCTTGATCGGCGGATCCTCCAAGGCCAACTGCTCTTGTTGAATAGCGAGAAGACGATGAGCGAAAAAGTGTCCGGCTATTGGCGACGGTTTCGGGTACTCATCACGATCGTTGCCGTCCTGCTGGTAGGAATGGGAATTGCTTGGTCGATCATTCCTCCTTGGTCCGACAGAACTAAGTCATGGTTGACCATGAACACATCAGAGCGCATGCAATGGGCCTTTGACACCAAGGCCCGAACCGACGCCGCGATCCAGCACGTCACGTCGAACGATGCGATTGCTCGTGAGTTCCGGCGGCTCTTTCCTGACGCCCGCCATTGGATCGCGCACTATGCAACCGACGAACCTGAATGGACGTCCGAGGTGCTCTTATACGGGCGGTACGTGTTCAACGTCAGCTTCTCAATTCGGTTTACCGACAAGGCTCGTATGGTCGCGGAACGATGCGCTCCCGCCAGGTTTAGATTCGTCGATGTTGGAGACGCGGAACCACAGAAGAATGGCACAATTCTGATCACGTGTGGGCCGCTCGACGGTCTTGAGTTATCACAGAGCCAATGGGATTTACTTCGCGAAGCGAATGGAGAATTCGAGGCGGCCGGGGTACAATTGCAGAAGGAAAGTCCGCTGCCCGACTTTGTGCGCTGCTACGAATCATGCTCGTTTTATGGTCTGTGACGTTGCCAGATCCTCCAGGGCCCAGGGCCGATCGTTGACCTGCCTTTACTATCATCTGAAACGGAAGCGGGGGACAGTCACCTGTTTTCGTGGGCACGATTGCCATTTATAGGTGACTGTCCCCGGTTTGCCCCCGG
>JADFHG010000203.1 GCA_022567365.1 Planctomycetota bacterium
ACCAGCGGCGAAACCGATTGGCGAGGGAAAGTCATCGAAAGAGAACGCTCGCGGCGCTCATCGCAAGAGGCATCAAAATCGACGAGTTGCCTCGTGCCGAAGGGATAAGCCATGACCAAGCGGCGCTGTAGTACTAATCGGCCGCAAAACAGACAGGGCAGAATCGTGTTGGCGCTTGGTTCCCAAACTGCGGTGCGCGATTCGGTAGCATGACCGAGCCGCCGGCTTCGGCCTGCGCGGTCGTTGGGACACGAAGGGGCCTTGCACGGAATCCGCGGAACCGCGCGGGCTGGCGCCTGTGGCTCGGGTTCAGAATGTGGGGCGTCGCACCGGAACCGCGGCATCGCGTGAGTGCGCCGCATCGCGCGGGCGGAGGCCCGCGGCTCGGGCTGAAGCGGCAGTCGCGCCGCCCTGTGCGGCCCATGCCGCTACTTCGACGCAGCCAATGCGTTGATGGCTTCTCGCGCCCCCTCGAACGTGAGGCCGAGGTTCTTGAGGGCCTTGTAGGCTACGCAGCCCGGTTCCTTGAGCAGGGCAAGTAGAAGGTGCTCGGTACACACCTCTTTCGCATTGAGCTCCTGCGACTGCTCGATCGCGGTCTTGGTTACGTTCTTGAAGTGCGGCGTACCCGGCAAACGCCCGAAGACCCACGTTTCCTCGAGTTGCTTTCTCGCGAGATTGTCGAGCTCGGTCTTGAGGCGATCGGCCGAAATACCGTGTTTTGCAAGGACCGCCGCCCCCACGCCCGTGCCTTCACGGCGAATAGCGAGAAGCACGTGCTCGGTTCCCACGTACTCCTGTTCGTATTCTCGCGCGATGACGTTCGCGAGCTTGATCACTTTCGCCACTCGCTGACTCGACCTCGGGTACATCTCCGCTCCCAAAAGACGACATCATTCAACTTCGCCGACACCGTTCAAAGAAACCGCTACGGCTTTGGCAAACTCGGTTCGCGCGCCGTTGCTTGCCCCGTGGGCACCGGCCGATCCGCGCCGACGTCGGCTCGCGACTTGACGTAATCATACCCCAGGCTGACCAGCGCAACAACAATGGCCGAGATCAGCGTGATCTTGATCAAACGCAGACGGTTGCTGATCTCGCGGTCCCGCCATTCCGCGAGGCGCTGGTCGATCTCGTCGAGCTTTCGGTCGATTCGGCGTTCGATCTCGTCGAGCTTCTCGTGTACATACTGATCGGCCACGCCGCGCAGCTTCCGGGCGATGCCCCCGACGACCCCGGCATCCTCGATTCCGTCTCTGATGCTGTCCTTGAGGCTCGGCCCGTCTTGGTTTTCGGGAAGAAACTTGTATTCCTCATTGGCCGGGGCGTCCTCGAGCAAGCGTCCGAGGATCGCGCCCACGATCGACCGCCGTTTTTGCCTCGCCCGCGCCAGCCACCCACCCTGGCGTTTGAGGCGATGCTCAATGACGGAGCGAAGTTCGTTCCGGCCCGCCGCGGCGCCTCGGAGCTTTGCAAGTGCGTGGAGGCCGCGGTCGGAAAGACCGTCAAACCGGGACTTCGTGATCGTCGCGATGTGGCGTGCAAGCAGTTCCTTGCTCGCGGATCGGCGGACGGGACGCCTCGCCCATACGACGACGTCCAAAAGGGCACTGCGATCCAGACCGAGCAACATTTCCTGGCGTGCGCGAATCAATCGGAGCAACTCGCCGCGTGCCGGTTTGCCGTCGAGCGAGAGCCCGAGTTCACTCGCGTAAGCGGCGAGCTCATCATGGGGCAGCTCGGAGATCGAGGGTGAAATGTCGGTTGCGCGGTCGCCCATGGTCGCTACGGTATTCTATCGCCAGTGACGCGCGATAAGAAGTCCCAGGACCAGTGCCAAGGTGACAATTGCGATCAGGTCCGGTGTGAATCGGTGGATCCGGACGCGCAGGAGATGAAGAATAACGTACCGGCGAAACATGACCGCGCTGCGTGCCGAGCCCCCCACAAAGCCCCGCCAATGCCAAATCGCGCTGATCACGTTGAACGTCGCGTAGGCGCCGACGGCGACGGCCAACACGAATCGATAGAACTCGAAGGGGTCGAACCTCACGGTTTTCTGCCGTCCTATGCGGACCGAGGGTCACGGGGTGCGGAGCCGACCGTTATTCGACGAAAACCGCGACAATTACGAAATGCGATTCCTCGACGGCTAACGCTGCATAGCACGGTTCAACCGGGAGGTTGAGGCTGCCGCCGATGCGGCAAAGCGCGTCGCTTGCGCGACCCACGGCCCATCGAGCAGATGTCTTCCCGACCGTGCCCCCTGCGGCCCGCACGATAGTGTTTGGCGGAGCGCCCGCCGGGACATCTATGGAGACCCAAGACGAACCAAATCCCGTTGCGGAAGATGGACGCGTCCGGTGATACCCGCCGCGCGCTGCGCAAACCTGCCGGCGGCTGGGTGGTTCGGTCCGGTCTCGGTCCGCGCGGGCTATTTTCGCCGAAACCGGCGGACACCCAGAAACGAAAATGTGCAGCAGGCCAATACGGTCAACATGCCGACGCCGCACGCTGTCGTACCGGTCGTTTTGCCATCGGTTTCGCAAAAAGCGCCGGGTAGACAGGAGGATCCGCCCGGACCCGAGGCGGGTGCCGGCAAGACCGTGATGATCCTCGACGGTTGACTGATGACCGGAGTCCCGGTCGAGGTGATCGTCGTGACCGTAGCGGTGACCGGGAACGTACGTACCGTGTCCGTGTCGTTGATATACGTGTGGAGGACGCTCAAACCGTTGCTCGTAGTGCCGTCGCCGAGATCCCATTCGACCGACTGCAACTCGCCGACGATTTCGGCGGCATCGATCTGCAGTTCGACCTTGAAAGGCGACGCCCCGGTGTCCTGGTCGGAACTGAGCGTACCGGGTACGCCCACGACGATGGATACTTGGGACTGCCCGACGGTCCCGCCGCCTTCGGTTCCGCCGCCGTCAACGGTGATGATGACGTCGTCGAAGCCTTCACACCCGTCGATGTCGACGAGGGTCAGCCTCGCGTGGAACTGTCTTGTCTCGCCAAAGGGCACGACATAGGTGTGGTTCGTCGTCCGCTCGTCTGACGTCGGGCCGTCGGAGTCATTCCGGTCGAACTCCCAAAGCGTCAACGATTCGTCAATCGCCTCCCCGTTCGGGGCGTTGCCCCTGAAGGAGACCGAAAGCGGCGATGCTCCGTCGGTCGGCGTGACCGTGGTGACGACTTCCGGCGGATCCGTGCACACGACATCGGGATCGTCGGGATCGTCGGGATCCTGGCCCGCGTCCGGGTCGCCCTCGACCTTCCTCCATTCTCCGAATGAATACCGGCCGATCGCGTTGCGCGCGTAGATCGCGAACCAGCGGTCGGCCTGCGACGGTTCGAGTTGGACCCGGTGTTCCTTGTTCTCGCCGCAGATGCCGTCCACCGAGGTGACTTGACACGGTTGGAAACGGCTGACGATACCAGCGGGGAGAAGCGTGAGGGGCGCACACGACGTGCCAATCAAGCAGCCGGACTGCGCGAATTCTTCATCGTCATCGGTGCTGTCCTGGGTCTCGCAGTGGTAACATGCCGCGTCGGCCGGGATGAAATCGAATGCGGTCGCGCTCTCCACCAGGAAGAACTCCTCGAACAGATTGCCCTGACCGAAAAACTTCCGGCGGGTATCAAACTGATCCCAAACCAGCTCGCCGGTTTCTTCATCGTAGCGGAACAAGTGCGGAATCTCGGGCCAGGTCAGACCCCCGTTGCCGACAGTCTGGACAGCGGCCTCAACCGCCGCGAGGGCGTCCACCCGACCATATCCGTGCGTCTCGCTCTTGCTCGTGATCCGGTCGTAGTTTGCCACTTCCGGTTCGATCTGTGCGGCGGTATGTTCGAGGATCATCCGCACGTCCGTTACGGTCAGGTCAGGGTTTACCGACAGTATGAGCCCGGCCACGCCGGCGACGATCGCGCACGCGGCGGACGTGCCACCGTCTTCGTCGAAGAATGCCGTGTACTTGCCGTCATCATCCAAGTCGTTGACGATGGTGCCGTCGGCTTGTGTGAACCCCCCGGCAGCTACGCTATTGTATCCCGTCTCGACGGAGGGGAAGGCCGCATCGGTAACGTCGGTCGTCGCGACGCCCACGCCCGGCGCCAGCAGGGTGATGTTGTTGCCGTAGTTGCTCGACAGCGCGCGCTCGTCGCGGTTGTTCGTCGCACCGACACCGATCACCGACGGCAACATCGAAAGGTCGTCGCCATCCTCGAACTTCGTGCCGCCATTGCCGGCGGCGAAGACCACCACCATTCCCCGCGGAGCGGCGCCGCCGGAACCGTCCGAATCGCGACCCTGCTGGAAAGCCGTATCGAGGGCATCCCTGATGACCGAGGGGACGCCGCCCGCCGGTAATGCCCAACTGTTGATGTGGACGTCCACACCGTCCTGACGAGCGAATGTATAGGCTTGGGCTTTTTGGTTGTCGCTCGAAGCGGTGGTCGCGCCGCGCGTCGCCGTAAACCGCGACAGGAAGGACACGCCGCGTACGCCCAGGGGGTTGGCACTTGCCAGCGCCAACCCCAGAACGGCCGTACCGTGCCGGTCACCTGCCGTCTTGGGGCGTGGGTTGTTCACGCCGGACTGCTGGGTCGCGACCGTGATGTCGTGGCCGACCTGTGTGTATCCGTCCCTGAGGTCCTCGTGATCCACATCCACGGCGTCGTCGAAGATGCCGAACGTTACGTCGCTTCCCTGAGCAATCGCCCAGGCATCGAGGATATTGATGTCCGCGCCGGACAGACCCCCGTTCTGACCCGAGTTGTCGAGGTGCCATTGTTCATCGAAGAACTCGTCGTCCGCTGACACCTGCCGCGTATGTCCCGGACGAACCAAATTCGGTTCGGCCCACACGGTTCGATCATCGTCCGCCATCGCCGCAGCCAACAAAACCTCGTCCGTACCCGGCACCGTGGGTATGACGAGATACACGTCGCGTAGATCGGATTGATCCGGGACGATTTCGACGGCGTGGTCGGCAAAGACGGCAGCGCGGCCGCCCGCACCGAGACCGGCCCGAAGCCTGACCGAAATAGTGCCCGTGGCAATGAGGGGCACATCGGATCCCTCGAGCCGATAGACCCTTTGCACGTCCTCCACACAGGGTTCCCTCGCGATGCGTTCGCGAACCTCGGTGGACGCGACAGGCACACGCAAGAGTTTCAATTGCCAATCCCTGGTACCGGGGACGTTTTCGACAACCCCGCCGACGCTCGCCGCCAAACGCTGCGCGCACGCGCCGCCGTCCCCAAGGTCATTTAGCCGAACGCCGTATTCCGTCGTCGAGACGGTCAGGGGTATTTGCTTGCCGGGGCGTTTGATATGGTGTTGCCCGGACACGGGGATGGGCGCTGCGGCGGCGATCAAGGCCGAAACGGCCGCTACCTGCCATATGCCGCCTACCGGCCCTCGCTTGTCATCGTGGTTGGGACGCATGCCTGTTTCTTCCTATTCAAGTCCGATGACAACCGTCATCGCATTGCCGGCAAGAAACCGGCGATTCAGTTCCGTCTGTAGTTCTGCCGCGGCGCCTGGCGCGGCGCGTTGGCACTCATCCGGTTCCGGCCATATGCAAGCGTTCCGGCATACCGGGGAAAAACGACCGTTGGGATCGCCGATCACGCACGGCGACGGTCGCCCTCAAGCTCCAGCTATTCTTCGCAAACGCGAGTGGCCTGTCAAGCAATTCGTGACGAAGGCCTGCCGCGTTCGCCGGTCCGTCTGATCGCTGCGTGTGGCAGGCGCGGGGCAAACGGTCAACCGTTGGAGCGAAACTTGGCGATCTCCGCGGTCCAAGCGTCGTATGGGGTCGCGCCGAGCATCACCCACCGCACAATCCGAGGCTCGTCGTGGGCGCTGAGAAACTCGTGCACGGCCCGCAAGGAGGTCGCCGCCGCCGCAGCGAATGGGTATCCGTACACCCCGCAACTGATCGCGGGAAACGCTATGGAGGAACAATTGTGTCGCACGGCGAGTGCCAGGGAGTTCGCATAGCACGACGCGAGCAGACCGGGCTCGCCCTGCTTCCCACCCGACCAAACAGGTCCGACCGTGTGGATGACGCATTTCGCCTTGAGCCGATAACCTTTCGTCAATACGGCCTCGCCCGTCGGGCAGCCATGCAATTGCCGGCATTCGGCGAGAAGTCCCGGGCCGGCCGCCCGATGGATCGCACCGTCGACGCCCCCTCCACCCAGCAGCGAGGAATTGGCGGCGTTGACGATTGCGTCGACGGCCTGTGTGGTGATGTCGCCGCGGACGATCTCGATTCCAGCCGCCGCGTCCATGTATGGTGTCCGCCTTCCGTATCCGTTATGGATGCGCGGTGGCGCTGCCGCCGGTGGGGTCGTCCGGCGCGGCTCGGTCTCGATCAGCCCTCGCCGCCGGCAAGCCGGTTGGCCGGGCCAAATCGTCGCCATCGTCCGATCCGACCCTCGGCACAACCATCACGCTGCAATCGATGATCCCCGCCCTCCGATGCTCGAGCCAACCGAGGGCGAGTTCGGCCGTCCCGTCGCGATGGCGGAGCCGATGCCATTCCTCAAACAAGTGACGGCTTGGCGAGCCGCCGATCGACCAGAGTAGGCGTTCGACCCAACCCTTCGGGGCGACCGCGCGAAAAGAGATGCCATCGATTTCGCCAAGCCCGCCGATTTGGGACGGAGTCGTTGCGCCTAAGAGCGGTGCAAGAAGCCCACGCCAGACCGCCGTCGTGCGGTCGGGAACGTCGGGTTCAGGGTAAAGGTGGCGTCGCTCCAACGTAAGGGCGACCCGACCCGACCAGCCGTTGCCAAGGGCGATCGCAGAGAAATACTTCCCATTGGTCGCCAATCGGCGGTCGCGCCGTCGTGCCAGCTTCGCGGCGTGGGTTCGTCGAGCGGCCAAAACCTTCGCCGCCAGCGCCCGCGCCTGCGGCCAGTGTCGTTTGAGATCGGCTGATGCCT